>CAJQOR010000380.1 GCA_905479965.1 uncultured Rhizobiaceae group bacterium
CGCAATGCACATTGCAAAAAACAGTGCAAGCAATTGCGATGTTTCAGCTAGTCCTAAAAGCAAGGCTGAAAAACGTGCGCCGACACCTGTGAGCGAAATAACGCCAACGATGATACCTGCGCACGCGCAAACAGCAATAATTTGGATTGACATTAATCCAGACAATTCGAATGCTTTCACAATAGCTTTAGGCCCCATACGGTATGGTGTTAACCAGCTGACAACTGCCGCTGCTGCGGTTGCAAGCGTTCCAGCTCGAATAACCGAGTAGCCCATAAATAGTGCGACAATCAAAATGACAATTGGCAAGAATAGAAACGCCTGGCGCGCCATAGCAGAAAATTGCGGCAATTCTTCACTTTTCATTCCGCGCATTCCAAGCTTTGCGGCTTCGAAATCCACCATGAAGTAGACTGACACATAAAAGAGCACAGCAGGAATGATTGCGGCGATGGCGATATCTTGATAGGGGATACCCGTGACCTCTGCCATGATAAATGCACCAGCGCCCATGATTGGTGGCATAATCTGTCCGCCCGTTGACGCCGCAGCCTCAACCGCACCAGATACTTTCTTTGAGTAACCAACACGTTTCATCAATGGAATGGTCAGAGAACCTGTGGCAACAACATTACCGGCGCTTGTCCCGTTGATCATGCCCATCAGGCCGGAGGCAAAAATGGCAACTTTGGCGGGCCCACCGCGTGCACGACCGGCGGCAGCGAATGCAAAATTAACGAAATAATCCCCGACTTTTGATGCCTGTAAAAAGCCCGCAAAAATAATGAAGAGAATAATATAAGTTGAGGAAACAGCTGTTGTTGGCCCAAGGATACCTGCATCTGTATACACTTGCGAGAAAAACCGCTGCCAAGTGACCGCAGGAGCATTTAACACGCCTGGCATATATTGGCCTGCAAACACATAAACCAAAAAGATTGCGGCAATGATGACCAATGCAAGTCCTGCAACCCGACGTGTCATTTCCAAAATAAGTGCGGTACCTGATAATGCGGCAATCGACATGCCAATTGGGGCAAAAGGTGTTCCAGTGGCATTTCGCATCTGCGTGCCGTAAATTGTGATCAAATAGAGTGCGACCGAGATACCGCACACAACAAGGGTTAAATCTAAACCCGAAAAAGAACTTTGGCTTTTTCGATCAAACCAAGACAGAATAATGGCCCCGAATGTCGCAATTAACAATGGTGCTCCAAAAAGCCAAGTTTCATTAAACTTGATCCCAGCATCCAGTCCATTCCACATTTTCCCTTGCGCAATTTCAAAGTTAAAGTAACCGGCCATCACAAGGCTAAACAATGCAAGTGCAGTGAATAAAATAGATATTACATTATAGATTTTTGGAGAGCTTTTACTCTCATCTTTGAACTTAGCAGATGAAAAAAGCAGAAAACCTAAGCCCAGCGCCCCTGAAATATGGATAATGCGAAAATTCCATGTTTCTAGCGGAAATCTGGGTAGAAATGGAATGTCTATTCCGGTCATTTCTTTGATTGATAGACCATTCAATGCAACGATATGAAACATTGCGTAAACAGCTGAGTAAAGAGCAATAAATATCCCTAGTTTACCTGAAAATAATCGACGATTTGACTCTATTGGTTCGTCGTCTATGCCCTCAACTTTAATTGGCTCGATAATGTCGTCTTCGATGACCTTGTCACTCATTGTCCCCACCCAGAAATATAAAATGAAATATTATAATCGATCGTTACGCGGCCCGTATATCGACGGTATGTAAAGCAGAAACGCGTTTTATATTCTGCATGAAAAGAGCATAAAGGGCCATCATAGTACATGGCCCTTTTGCAATTTTTTGGGTTGCTTAACCACCATAAATATTGCCAGCTTCAACGCTTGCACCATTTTCGTTAAACCATTTGGCAGCACCAGGATGCCATGGCAACACTGTATTTTTATCCCAGTTTTCTGGAACTGTCGTGCGTGCAGCTTTGTGAACTTTCATCATACGGTCATGATCACCCATAACAGCTTTTGTTGCTTCATAAACGAAGCTCTCAGGTAGATCACAATTAGCGATTGCAAAGTTCCACATAGAAACTGAACGCAAATCACCTGGCTGTGAAGAATATGTACCTGATGGAACCACAAAGTTTGCAACTGGGAAATTACCCTGTACGGTTGCTTGCTCTTCTACAGTAAACTCTACGAAGTTTACTTTTGTTTGTGCTTCAAGTTGAGACACAGCTGCAGTTGGAACACCGGCTGCAAATGCGACCGCATCCAATAGGCCATCCTGAAGTTGAGAACCTAGATCGTTCCAAGAACCATTACGGCGTTCAAAATCTACACCCAATGTCTTCAACATTTCTGGGAAATACGTATCAGATGTTGATCCGGCTGGACCAAAACCAATTTTTGCACCAGCTGGAATTTCAGCTATCGATGTGATGCCCGATGAAGTCAATGCCGTTACGTTGAACGGTGTTTGGTACATTGGGAACATGGCGCAGGCCTTGTCCATTTTAAGACCAGGTGCGATTGGATTTTCACCGTTTAGAGATGCGTTTGCAGGGCCCATCGTGGACATGCCGAATGCAGCCTCACCAGTGTGGACAAGTGCCATATTTTGCATTGGTCCGCCTGTGATCTCACCACCACCTGAAATGCCGAGTTCTTCTGAAATGATGCTGGCAAAACCAGAACCATAAACAAAGTACGTACCGCCTTGTGAAGCTGTACCAACTGTAAAGCTTTCAGGCCAACCTGTTTTATCTTGCGCGCTGGCAACACCAGACACCAAAGTAAGAGCGACTCCTGCCGCCATTAATGTGTGAAGTTTCATTTATTCCTCCCAAAGCCCGTTAAGGCTAGTTTATTGCCCATTTGAGCAAATCTGATTGCATCACATGTTTCAGCGACGCAGCGGACACAAAACATTTATTAATTGTACTGATCAAGGAATTTAGTTGGCGAAAAAATAGGTTTTTTGATGAAATTGTAATAAATGGGTGCAAAGGGGGACAATGGTTATGAAATTGTGATCCGTTTTGGGAACATGCATGTGTATGTCTAAGTGAATGTATGTCTAAGTGAAATTATTCCTCGGAAGAGAAATCCTCCCGCCTAAGATTGAATTTCAACATTTTTTCATAAAGTGCTTTTCTGGAAATTTTTAAACTCTCATAGGTGTTTTTTAAACTTCCTTCATTTGCCGTTAATGCCGAGGCAATGATTGCACGTTCTTGATTGGCCAATAGATCAGTTAAAGACATGCCTTCTTTAAATTCTAAATCTGTAGATGATAAATCAAGATCAATATTTAAAACAAATCTATCAACAATCCTTTGTAATTCGTGTAAATTACCTGGCCAGTCACCTGACGATAATTTCATATAAAGCGATGATGGAATGAAAGGGGTTTGCACTTTGTGACGTAGGGAGGATAGTTTTGCAAACTCATTAAATAATTGAGCAATATCCTCTTTTCGATCTCGCAATGACGGCATTTGAATTTTTGCACCTGCTAGACAATAATATAAATCAGACCTGAATTGTCCTCTATCTATCAATATTTTAAGGTCTTTTTGCGAAGAGGCAATAAACCTGACATCAAGTTCAATGGGGCTGTTTGAACCAAGTTTTGTGATAATGCGATCGTTAATCGCCTGCAAAAGCTTACCCTGAATTTCTTGCGAAAGCGCTTCAATTGAATCTAAAAATATTGTGCCGCCTCGGGCATGTTCAAATTTTCCATATCGGCTATGTGTTGCGGATGGAAACGCGCCAGCTTCATGTCCAAATAGTTCAATTTCAACAAGATCTTTAGGGATTGTCGCGCAGTTAATATGCACAAATGGCGCATGTTTTCTGGCACTCAATTCATGGAGTAGACGGGCTGCGGTTCCTTTTCCAGTGCCTGTCTCACCAGATATCAATATATCTGTTTGCACGTTTGAAAGCGCAGATATTTGGTCGCGAACTGCTTGAATAACGGCAGATTTGCCATTCATATTTGTCTTCAAAATTTGTTGATGATTTAGATTGTTACGCAGGGATCTGACTTCAAGTGTGAGCCGCCTTTTTTCTATCGCTCGGGTTACTGTTTCAATCAGATGATTTTGTGCATATGGCTTTTCAATAAAATCATAAGCCCCATTTTGCATGCAATTGACCGCAATGGTGACATCTGCGTGCCCTGTTACCAAAATAACCGGTAATTCCTTATCAATATCTTTGACCGCATTTAAAAGTTCAATCCCGTCCATACCTGGCATGCGTATATCCGTGACAACAACAACATCTGATTGCTTGTCGATCTTATCCAGCAGATCTTTTGCGTTTGAAAACAGGGTAACGGGTAGGTCATGTAGATCAAATGATTGCGCTGCAGTTAGTCTTAAATGTTCCTCGTCATCTGCAAATAGGATCATG
>CAJQOR010000381.1 GCA_905479965.1 uncultured Rhizobiaceae group bacterium
GTTCGTGAACTTGCACAACGTTCTGCAACTGCTGCGAAGGAAATTCAAGCGCTTATCGATCGTTCAACCACCGAAGTTTCAAACGGGGTGACACTGGTGAAGAAAACTGGTGATGCGCTTGTGGGCATTGCCGAACATGTGACCAATATCAACGGCCAGATCTCATCCATAGCAACAGCCGCAGAAGAGCAACTCACGGGCATTCAGGAGGTTAACTCAGCTGTTAATCAAATGGATAAAGTCACACAGCAAAATGCAGCTATGGTGGAAGAATCAAATGCTGTCACGCACAAGATGGTTGAGGAAGCGCAATCACTTGCTGAAACAACACAACAGTTCCAGCTTAATGCATCACAACAAAGGGTTAGAGCTGCTTAGCTGCTCCCTCCCCGCTTTTAAGCCAACAACAAAAAACCCGCTGAGATTAATTTCAGCGGGCTTTTTTTATTGTTATTTAGATCTCAAACAAGATTACAAAAACTTAGTCTTTGGCTTGTGGCAAGACGCGCAATCCCAATTCTACAAGCTGCGTGTTATCAGCAGGTGCAGGCGCTGCCATTAATAAATCAGCGGCCTGTTGGTTCATTGGGAACAATGTGACTTCACGAAGGTTTTTAGCGCCAGCTAGTAGCATGACAACACGATCAACACCTGCGGCCATACCACCATGTGGCGGCACACCATATTGGAAGGCACGATATAGACCCCCAAAGCGCTCTTCAACAACCTCAGGACCTAAACCAACTTTACCAAACACTTTGATCATCATTTCTGGAATGTGGTTACGAATACCACCTGAAGCTAATTCAAAGCCATTACATACCAAATCATACTGATAGGCTTTTAACTCAAGTGGGTCTTCAGCATTATCAAATGCATCCATGCCACCTTGCGGCATTGAGAATGGGTTGTGACCAAAATCAACTTTCTTGTTGTCTTCATCCCACTCGTAGAATGGGAAATCAACAATCCAGCAGAATGCAAACTTGTCTTCATCCAGCAGGTTTAGCTCTTGGCCAACTCTGTCACGTGCAGCACCTGCAAATGATGCGAATTTAGATGGAACGCCTGCGATAAAGAAGCAAGCATCACCAGCTTCTAGACCAAGCTGCGTACGAATGGCTTCAGTCCGCTCGGGACCAATATTTTTCGCCAAAGGACCAGCGCCAACAGTTGCGCCATCTTCGTCACGCCAGAAGATATACCCCAAACCAGGCTGACCTTGCTGCTGTGCCCATGAGTTCATGCGGTCACAAAATGCGCGTGAACCACCGGTTTTTGCTGGAACACCCCAAACTTCAACTTTTGGATCTTTTTCGATCATGCCTGCGAAGATTTTAAATCCAGAACCAGCGAAATGCTCAGTGACGGCTTGCATCTCAATTGGGTTGCGCAGATCAGGCTTATCAGAACCATATTTGCGAATGGCTTCGTCATAAGGAATGCGCGGGAAGACATCTGTGACAGGCTTGCCATTGGCAAACTCTTCAAACACACCCTTCATCACAGGTTCCATGACTTGCAAGATATCTTCCTGCTCGACAAAGCTCATTTCCATATCAAGCTGATAGAACTCACCAGGTAGACGATCAGCGCGCGGATCTTCATCACGAAAACATGGTGCAATTTGGAAATATTTATCAAAACCAGACGCCATAATCAGCTGTTTATATTGCTGTGGTGCTTGAGGAAGCGCAAAGAAATTACCAGGATGAATACGGCTTGGCACCAAAAAATCACGTGCGCCTTCCGGTGAAGATGCTGTCAAAATTGGCGTTGCAAATTCATTGAAGTTGATCTCAGTCATGCGGCGACGCATGGATGTGATGATCTTAGACCGCAACATCATGTTTTTGTGCAATGTCTCGCGACGTAGATCTAAGAAGCGATATTTTAAACGCACATCTTCAGGATATTCTGGCTCACCAAAGACCGGGAGCGGCAATTCACTTGCTGCGGATAACACTTCGATTTCCCGTGCAAAAATTTCTACTTCGCCCGTATCAAGGTTTGAATTGATCGTATCATCAGTCCGCGCTTTAACTTCACCATCAATGCGGATCACCCACTCGCCGCGCACGATTTCAGCCGTTTTAAACGCTGGGCTATCGGGATCAGCAACAATTTGCGACATACCATAATGATCGCGCAAATCGATAAACAACAGACCGCCGTGATCACGCACGCGATGCACCCAGCCAGCAAGGCGAACATTCGAACCAACGTCGCTTTTTCGTAGATCCGCGCAGGAATGGGAGCGATAAGCGTGCATAATAAAACCTCTTAGTTCATCAATTGGCGAGACGATAATAAAACGCCTTCAAACAGCCAAAAATTTCTTGTAATTCGCGCCGGACAAGCACATGTGGCAGCTGATTTGTCAAGGGAAAACGAAGGATTTGACCCGCTGAAAAGTCTTTTTTAGGGGTTAATGCTTTACCAAGTGAATTAGTCTCGTATTTTTACGAGACAAATGACTTATTTTGAGTTATCGACTTTCCCATGGAAATTATAACAAAAACAACAGAAC
>CAJQOR010000382.1 GCA_905479965.1 uncultured Rhizobiaceae group bacterium
TGGCAATTTTTGTTAGCATGACAGCGTTACCACCACCCGTTTTTTCACGGATGGACATGCGATGGCTCTCAACGGTTCGAACAGAAATAATCATCGTTTCAGCAATTTCTTTATTTGGCATGCCGCGCGCTATGGCTGCGAGTACCTGCTTCTCGCGATTTGTCAGCCCATAATCTTGCGCGCTATGCGCTCGTGTGGGCGCCGTTGTGGCCAGTGATTTGCTAAGCCTTGGCCCGATATAAGTTGCGCCGCTAGACGCCAGTCGAATTGCGTTGAGCATTTCTGGCTTTGAAACATCTTTCAAAACGAAACCATTGGCTCCGATGCGCAGCGACTCCTGAACATATTCATCATTGTCATAAACGGATAAAAACAAGATCTTTGTTTCAGGAAGTTCATCTTTGATTATGCTAGCAGCTTCCAAGCCATTTAACTCTGGCATAGAAATATCTAATAAGATTAAATCAGGTTTGTGAGCTCTGCAAAGATCAACCGCTTCGCGACCATTTTTCGCTTCGCCAACCAAATCAATATAAGATTCACTGGCCAATCTGACATGTATCCCCTCACGAACAAGATCGTGGTCATCAGCAATCACCATTCTGATCACATTAGTTTGCATTGCGTGCCTCCTCCAAAGCCAGCTTTTAAGAAGCTGTTACAGCGCATGTCTATTCCTGCTCTTCTATATTGGCCAATTTTTTATCAATTGGAATACCAATCTTGATAATTAGCCCTGTTGGTCTGGCATTTTCAAACTTAATTGTTCCGCCAATCGCATCAATTCGCTCTTGCATATTACGAATTCCCAAGCCCGCATGTTTTGGTGGCCATTGAGCGTGGTTAAATATCCCAACGCCATTGTCTTCCAATTTCAATACAAAACGGGATTTCTCGCGTTTGAGTGAAATAATCACTTTGTCTGCGCCTGCATGGCGAGATATGTTGGTCAGAGCTTCCTGGATAACTCTATAGGCGGCAATTCGAGCTTCATCGGTGATTTGCTTCTTTGGCTGATTGGCGTTGACGGTAACTTCAATGCCAGTTTGGCTGGAAAACTCAGAGCTTAGACTTTTTACCGCTGATACAAGCCCCATATCGTCCAGTACAGATGGGCGCAGCGCCATTGAAATTCGCCTGACTTCATTAATAGTGTTGTCAATTATGCCGATTGATTTTTCAATGGGTTGCTGCACATCTTTGCCTTTTGCCGCAGACATGGCTGCTTCCAAACCATAGCGTGCAGACACCAATAATTGACTGATACCATCGTGCAATTCATGGGCAACACGTTTGCGTTCTTCTTCTTGCACATCCACGATACGCGCAGTCAGTTTTTTGAGTTTTTCATCTGCAAATCGTTGTTCACTTATCCGTGCGAATGTCAAAATTGCAGCAGTTAACAAGAGTGATCCAAGTGCAAGCAGCAAAATGACAAGCCGCGTTTCACCAATTCGAATTTCAGTTTGGCTTTGCACTTTGTGAATCTGATCTGAGACATCGTCAAGATAAATCCCAGTTCCCAAGATCCAGTCCCATTTGGGTAAGTAAACTGAAAAGCCTAGTTTATCGACATAGGCGCCGCTGGATGGTTTTTTCCATTTATATGAGTAAAACCCATCATCCATTTTTGCATGTTCAATGAGATCTTTAACCACGGTACGACCATTTTCGTCTCGAATACCAATCCAGTTGCTACCAATAAAATGCGTGTGGCGGGGATTAACGATATTGGTGCCGGAACCATCGTAAACATAGAAGTAATTATCTTCACCAAAACTCATTTTTCGAACGATTTCGCGTGCCTCTCTTTGCGCTTTGCGTGTTGTCTTAAGATAAGACTTATAAGATGGCTCAAGCGCATTCTCTGCGATCGTTACATAATTGAGTAATTCGCGTTCTTTTTGCGCGATATATAAGTCCTCGATCGCCTTTGCCTGCGAATCGATGAGCCTGGTTGCCTGAAGGTCGATGATGATCGTAGACGTTATTGCGATCAATATTGTCGGCAGCAACGTGATTATCAGCAATTTGGTTTTGAAATTCATGTAAGTATCATTCGTTCGTCAATTTTGCTCCGCACACTTGCATATCCGTAGCTAAACTTCAAAAAATCAGTAGTAATACCGATGCTAAACGGTAGTAACACGTGTTGTTGTTACGCACTTACTTCGGTAAGGCATATTTAAGGCATACAAAAGGTGTGCTGATTTTTGTGTTCTTGGGAGGACCTAATGGAACGACGTAAATTTTTGAAGGGCGCAGCACTTGCTGGCGCCGCAACTACTCTTGCAGCACCTGCTGTCGCACAAGGCAAAACGGAAATGGTTATCGTTTCCACTTGGCCACGAGATTTCCCCGGTTTGGGATTGCCAGCTCAGCGTTTAGCTGCACGTATTGGTGAACTAACAGATGGCCGTATTGATGTGCAATATTTTGCGGCTGGCGAGCGCGTTGGTGCGTTTGACTCATTTGATGAAGTTGCATCAGGTAACGCGCAAGCTTACATCGCAGCTGATTACTACTGGAAAGGTAAGCACCCAGGTTG
>CAJQOR010000383.1 GCA_905479965.1 uncultured Rhizobiaceae group bacterium
ATTCCAGTTGAACTGCATCATTGCCCGGACGATCCAATCCTGCCTGATCACTCATCCAGGCGTCTGGGTTCAATCGTTCAGAACGGGTCGAGCCTTGGCGATATTGCCATTGTGTCGTCTCTGCTTTGAGGAAATTGCGAAGCGGGACTTCCGTTTCGGTCGTTCTTTCTTTCCAAAATGGTGCGAACTGCCCGACAACATCCGGGTTCCACCCCTCAGCGTGCAAGGTCGCATTTTGAATGATCAAACCTTCAACCCGTTCAGGATGGTTTTGCGCCATTCTCAAACCAACCGGACCGCCGAAGTCCTGCATATAAAGCGTATAGGTATCAAGCCCCAACTTCTCAGTTAGGCCTTCGACTGTTTGCGCCAATGTGGAAAAGTCATAATCATATGCACTTGCATCCGGCACAGATGATTGCCCAAACCCCGGATAGTCTGGGGCGATGACACGATACTTTTTGGACAGTTGGGGGATTAGGTCGCGAAACATGTGAGAAGATGAAGGAAAGCCATGAAGCAGAAGAATTGTGTTCGCATCTTTTGGCCCAGCTTCTCGATAAAAAACAGACACATCACCAACTTCAACAGACTGATAAGTTATCGGGTTAAGTTCAGATGTGGTAGCCCAAGAGGACGGACTGGAAATTGATATGGTCAATGCAGTTAGAATTGGAATTGCGTATTTCATTGGGTAAGGTCCTTGAGTTTGTAACTATTAATAAGTCATTTTAATGGTTACATTTTGAGTAACCATCTAAAATACATTTAGCAAGTAACATAATTGTGAAAACTCAATTTGCGCGGAGGAACTTATGTAACTTGCAAAAGGACAAATATGCGGTTAGCCTTTCCAATTGCTCTACCACCTCGTTCCAAACTCAAGGAAATGATAATGCTGACCGAAGACAGACCATCGCCCTTCTTCATAGGTGATAGTTCAGCCCTTGATTTTCTGAATTCTGTGGCAGCACCAAAAACAACTGAATATGAATGGCTGCAAAGCGGTCCCGATCTGCTGGATTGGTTCGTAGAGGCTGGCATGGCGTCCGAAGAAAAATTGCAACATCTGCGATCGCCAGAACATGCAAATGCAATGGAAGATACCGTGCAATCAGCGCGTAAATTCCGCGACGAATTCCGCGCTTTCATTCAAGCGGCCAGTGACCATCCTTCCGCTGTGGTCAGTCACCCTATGATTGACCAAATTAACGAAACGCTAGGCCAAGGGTCACAACATTTTCAAATAGAGTCAGGCCCATCTGATAATGGCTATATTTTAGCGTCCCGAGACAGAATAGCATATCCATCCGACTTACTTTGCTTAATAGCAAAGCACTGTGCACAGCTTATATGTGAAGCGGATTTTCAATATGTCAGGAATTGCGAAGGACCGAATTGCACCTTATATTTTCGCGACGTGAGCAAAAATCATAAACGTCGTTGGTGTTCGATGGAGGTATGCGGCAATCGCGCTAAAGTGGCTGCACATCGAAAAAGGTAGACTTCCCAACATAGAAGATTCCACCGCTACTGATTATAGTTGTTTTTATTGAGATGGTGCATAATCTCTCCGGTTATTGCACTTTAATTTTCTTAGTTCTGTCTGTGTTGATCACTATAATAAATTGGTGAATTCCATTTTTCTAATTTTCGTAACGGGCCAGAATATGTATATCTGGTATTTTGAATACAATTCGGCTTAACCTTCAAACAAATATCATTTAGATGGTCATCATGCTTCCCTTTCATAAAAATGGGGAAGAGAAGATGGAAAATGAACAAATGAAATTGCCTTTGGCATGACATATTCCGTGGAAAAAAGGAAAGTTGTTGGGCCAAAAGCCGCTCAAAATTTAAGCTAAAAGTTCAGCGATATCTGTTTAAGGGTCGAAGTAATGATCATCTAACAACGCGACAGTATTCAAGGTTAGTTGGTGATTGGGTTGAATTGATCGGATTGGATCGAAATCGATTTGGAATTTATTCACTCCGAATAACTAAGGCAGCTCTAATTTACAAGAAGACAGGTAACTTAAGAGCCGTTCAACTTTTATTAGGGCACACGAAAATTGAAAGTACAGTTAGATATCTTGGCGTTGAGGTCGATGATGCACTGGAAATTGCAGAGAAGATAGAAGTCTGAGAATAAAGCTGGGGCGGACACGCTCCACCATCTTCACAGATGAAGATGATGTGCCATTAGCAAAAGTTGTAGGACTGTTCTAACGATAGACACATGGTATTAAATAGCTATCAGTTTTGCTCTGTTTTTGGGCAAACGATATATATTATTCAATGGGAAACCGCGCAGAATTTGACGAGCCTGCTACTTTAATTTCATTAGCCATTTAGGCTAGGATACTAGACGATCCTTCAATATTACATATCAGCAAAGTCGTAGACCTTGCACATATCGTTCGTGTTAACGGTTTTCACGGTCGTATCTGGCCCCATCAAAAGCACTTCGCACGTGCCATTCAGTGCAACTGGGCAATGTTCAACACCATGTGGGACGACTATAAATTCCCCCGCATTGATAATCTCATCGCGGTCACGGAATTTCATCATCAGCTTACCTTTATGTACCAAGAACATCTCGTCCTCGACTTCGTGATAGTGCCACACAAATTCGCCTTCGAATTTAGCCAATTTGATCATCATATTATCGATCTGACCAACAACGTGGGGGCGCCATGTTTCCGTGAACCTGGAAAATGAAGCATCCAAGTTTTTGGTTTTGTGCGAAGAGATGTGCTTGTTGACGCCCGCAACATCTCGTTGGATAGTTCGCAGCTGTGTTTCAAGTTCGGAGCTATCGGCCGGATAATCACCATCCAAAGCCGCCGTGCCGATCGTAAAACCAGTTGCTCCAGAGCGTCGAACAACCTCGATACGCTGTTTGCTTCCAATCGAACCTGCCATGATGACCGGCTTGTCCACAGCCGCACAAACCGCTGCCATAAGCCCTGTAACGTTTTCGGTAGAACGGTATGCTAACAAATCAAGACCGTGCACTCCCTCGCGAGCTGCCAATGCTTGGGCGCTATTGACGATCTCATCAATTGATCCAACTAGGACACTGGGATGTCCTTCGATCCGGCCAGGGAATGGATAATACTGAATGTTTGTCCCTTCCAATATGGGCAGAACCGCGTCTACATTTGTGCCTCCTAAGAGGATATCTACGCCGATATCGACCGCCGCTTTTGCGGATACAATCTCACTTTCTTTGTCTAACGACACCACTTCAAGGTAGCTGGTAGCGCCGCCATCTTTGATAGCCGCATTCAGATCTTTCAGCCTTTCGAACGGCAACCCAACATCTTTGAATCCGATGTGGTGCACACCTGCTGCGAGAGCAGTCGCCAAGTGCTGTTCTGCATCATTCACGGTTTTGTCGTTTCGTGTGAGCATAAAAATAAAGCGTAGTCCCATTAGACTGATCCTTTTTGTTTGGATGCCACTAATCGGTCGGCATAGTTCATTGCGGTAATCAGGCTTGAGGCATCCGCTTTACCCATTCCAGCTATATCAAAAGCGGTTCCATGATCGGGACTGGTCCGTACAAACGGCAATCCCAAAGTGATGTTGACACCTTTTTCGAGCCCCATGAATTTAACAGGTATTAAACCCTGGTCATGGTACTGCGCAACGACGATGTCAAAGTGCCCCTTGCGAGCTTGCATAAATACAGTATCGCCCGGCCAGGGCCCTGATGCATTAATTCCTTCCGCTTGCGCGGCTTTGATAGCTGGATAGATTATTTCAATCTCTTCTTGCCCGAACAGGCCTCCCTCACCAGCGTGCGGGTTCAGACCTGCTACGGCGATACGGGGGGAATCATATCCCAGTGCTATCGCCCCTTCGTGCGCGAGCCGGATAGCATCCATTTGAGCATCGTAGTGCGCACCCTTGATTGCGGCACTGAGCGAACAATGGATTGTTAC
>CAJQOR010000384.1 GCA_905479965.1 uncultured Rhizobiaceae group bacterium
ATGAATAATGGCTGTGTATGTTGCACGGTGCGCGGCGATCTCATTCGTGTTGTTCAAGGTCTGACCCGACGCGCAGGTCGCTTTGATGCAATTATCTTAGAAACCACCGGGCTTGCAGATCCTGTGCCCGTTGCGCAAACATTTTTCATGGATGATGATGTTCGAGCCAAAACTCAACTTGATGCGGTGATTGCGCTCGTCGATGCAAAACATTTGCCACTTCGACTAAAAGATTCACCTGAAGCTGAAGATCAAATTGCCTTTGCAGATGTTGTGCTGGTCAATAAATCTGACTTGGTTTCAGAAGATGAACTTGCAGCAATTGAAACAACCGTCCGCAAGATCAATCCTTCAGCGCAAATTCATCGTACACAACGTTCAAATATTGAACTTGATAAAATTCTTGACCGTGGCGCCTTTGACTTAGCGCGTGCCATTGAAACAGATCCACATTTCCTTGATGACAGCGAAGATGCGCATGACCATGATCATGAATGCGGACCTGATTGTGATCACGATCATCATCATCACGACCACGACCACGACCACGACCACGACCACGGGGATCATAAATTATCCGGTGACAAACATGATACGACAGTAAAATCGGTATCACTGCGCGCGGGAACTCTTGATCCAAAAAAATTTTTCCCATGGATTCAAAAAACAACACAACTTGATGGGCCAAATATTTTGAGGCTTAAAGGTATTATCGCATTGGAAGATGATGATGATCGTTATGTGGTGCAAGGCATCCACATGATTGTGGAAGGTGATCATAACCGCCCTTGGAAAAAAGATGAAGCGCGCGAAAGCCGAATTGTTTTCATTGGACGCGATTTAGACGCAGAAAAACTTGAAAGAACTTTCAAAGCTTGCGAGGCTTAGTTCATGCCAACACTTGCACCATTAAACCTTGATGATCACTGCGTTACGGCGCGTTTCATCAAAGATGTACCATTCTTTGCGCTTGCATCTGGTGAAGTTCACCGCCTCGATCATGGTCACCACAAAACCGAGCAACATGATGGTTTATTAAGTGCAACAATATCTCAAGATGGTCATGCGTTAATCTCTGCCGGTGAAGATGGCAAGGTCATGTCATTGGACCATGATGGTATCTCCAACCAAATCGCAACAATGGGCAACAAATGGATCAATGCGTTAGCCACAGGACCCCAGCAAACTGTCGGTTTTGCCTCAGGTCGAAAAGCGCATATTCAGCTTAAAGATGGAACGATCCGCGAGTTTAACGAAGAGCGCAGCATTGAAGGCATAGCCTTCGCGCCAAAGGGAATGCGGGTCGCATTTTCACGTTACAACGGCGTTTCACTATACTGGGTGAATAATCAGACGCCGCCAGTCAACTTAGTTTGGGATGGTGCCCATATTGACGTGACGTTTTCACCCGATGGACGTTTCATCGTCACATCTATGCAAGAAAATGCGCTGCATGGATGGAAATTAGATGGAAAATCAGGCGATGAAGATCGCCACATGCGCATGACAGGTTATCCTGCAAAAGTGAAGTCCATGTCATGGTCTGCAAAGGGCAAATGGTTGGCATCATCGGGGGCATCGTCAGCTGTCGTCTGGCCTTTCTCTGGAAAAGATGGCCCTATGGGGAAAGCACCGTTAGAACTGGGCGCCAGAGGTGACGTAATGGTGACGTCTGTGGATTGCCATCCAACTGAAGATGTTGTTGCCATAGGATATTCCGATGGTATGATTATTGCCGCACGTTTTGAAGACAACAAAGAAGCTTTACTCAGACGCGGCGGTAATTCTGCAATCACCAGCATGTGTTGGAATAAAGATGGCCGTTTGCTTGCTTTTGGTTCTGAAAGCGGTGAATGTGGTGTAATCGATATTGCTGGCTGATATGCGTCAGAATTTTGACTCATTCTTATGTGAGTTATTTCCGAATATAAAGAGGCTCAAAAGAATATGTTCTCGAAGCGAATCTTAAATGTGTTGCTAGCTGCCAGTTTGTGTTCGACGGGGCAGTTTCTTGGCATCTCTCCGTCTCAGGCCCACCCACATGTTTTTGCGGAAGCTAATCTGGAATTACTCTCAAATGACGTAGGTGGCCTTGAAGAAATTCGTCACGTTTGGCGTTTTGACGAATTTTTCTCAGCCAGCGTATTGATAGACTTTGATACCAACAGCAATTTAAAGCTTGACCCGGAAGAACTCGAAGAAATTGGGCAAGTCGTTCACAAATCACTTGCCGAATTTGGTTATTACACAGAACTTATTGTCGATGGCCAATCTGTTTCCATGGCGCCACCTGACATGATCATCGCGGATTACGTTGATGATCAATTGCTGATGTTTTTTGCTATGGCCCCTGCGCATCCATTGAAACTTAAAGGCAAGATTTCAGTTGGTGTTTTTGACCCAACATTTTACGCATCTATCGATTTTTTAAACGACACCGACCTTAGCTTTACTGGACCACATGAAAACCAGTGCAAAAAAACCGTGATAAGACCAGACCCTGACGAAGTACTTACCCAGAACCAAGGAAGTTTGACGGACGCATTTTACGACGATCAAGAAAACAACGATATTTCAAAGTTGTTTGCCACCCGCCTAGAGGTAACATGTTAAAGCTTCCACAAAAGCTACTACTTGCTTATATTTTAATTTTAGGTTTCATCTCCACAGCTCTTGCACAATCCTCACTTGGGATCGGTGCGAACGAAACTCAAATTGTGGTGCAAGGACCTTTTGCCAACTTATGGGCAACCATTAATGCCTATCAGCAGCAATTTTACCGCGCGCTGACAACTGCTTTAAGAGAAATGAAAACAGAACCAACAAAACTTTGGTTGCTTGTTGGAATGTCTTTTGCATACGGGGTATTTCATGCTGCAGGCCCCGGCCATGGCAAAGCGGTGATTTCCTCATATATGATCGCCAATGAAGTTGAACTAAAGCGTGGCATCATGCTCTCATTCATGTCGGCATTTATGCAAGGTATCACAGCAATCATTGTGGTTGGCGCCGTATACTTCGTCCTGCGCGGAACAGCCATTTCCATGAGCGATGCGACATTAGCGCTTGAAGCGGCAAGCTATGTTCTCATCATATTGTTCGGTTGCTGGTTGTTATGGAAAAAGACGAAATCATGGTTTATGCCAAAAGATCACGACAAACATTCTCATGACCATGATCACGACTACGCTCACAAACACGACGGCCATGATCACCATAGCCATGCGCATTTAGCCCATGGTGAAACCTGTTCGTCCTGCGGTCATGCACATATGCCGGACCCTAAATCACTATCTGGCGATTTAACACTTCGTCAGGCCTGGTCAGCAGTCATTGCGGTGGGGTTAAGACCCTGCTCAGGTGCAGTGATTGTTTTGTCTTTTGCGCTACTTCACAACCTATACCTTGGCGGTATATTATCTGTTTTTGCGATGTCAATTGGCACAGCAATCACCGTCTCAATTTTGGCAACACTAGCTGTGACCGCAAAAAACACCGCTGTACGTTTTGCAAATAGCGACCGAGCAGCCATGCGCATCGGTTCAACAATTGAAGTGTTCGGCGCAATTTTAATTATAGTTCTTGGTATTTTGCTGCTCGGAGCCGTTTTAAGCTAGCAACTTATTATTCTTGATTTTGCTGATCGCGCTTCTTTTGAAACTTGCTGCGCACCCAGAAAATCCCGAAAAACGCCAGCACGAATAAAGCAGCAACGATATAGGCAAGCCATACAGATATGTCTGATAGCCAACCCAGAAGTGGCGGCATGAAGAAATAGCTAGAAGCAACGAACAACATAATCATAGCAGCAGCGATAGCCGCGGATTTTGTTTCAGATTTTTCACTCATGTTGATATTGCCTTATTTAGCAGTTTGTATACGCTTTCTCATATCTTCTAGCCGCACAATCTGCAAATCATTTTCATCAAAATTCTCATCAGAAAGCCAAGCCTCCATGGTAAACTTAGCGACTGGCCAATCCTGATCAATCATCGCATACCATGCCGTATCTCTATTCTTACCTTTAGCAACGATATGCTGACGGAAAACACCTTCAAATGTAAAACCATACCGTTGGGCCGCTTTGTGGGATGGTATATTCTCATCATTGAGTTTCCATTCATAACGGCGATAGCCCAGATCATCAAAAACATGTTTTGCCATCAGGTAGTGAACTTCAGTTGCAATTTTGCTGCGTGCCATTTTGGGCCCATGGGCAACAGCACCCACTTCTGCAACACCATTGCTCTGATCAATACGCATATAACTTGCCATTCCCAAGACCTCATCGCTCTGCAAATCACAAAACAACATCGTTTGATAAGAGCTGTTATCATTCATCCCACCGAGCCAATCGCCAAATTCATCAGCGCGCTCATAAGGACCGTTTGGGAAATACGTCATAAGTTCATTAGCTGTTTGATATCCGCCTAAAGCACCCCAAAGCGCATCCTGATGCTTTTGCCGAGAAAATGGCACAACTTTGGAAAACCTGCCTTCTAACTCGCATAGGCCTGGACGTTTTCTTGGAGTCCAACTGGATAAATCACTCATTTTTGGAATACTCATTTGTTTTAAGTGTAAAATTTATGCATAACATTGAATTGATTGATGCGAAATTTGCGGGAGAATGGCAAGGTGTTAAAAACAGTATCCGGGTTTGATAGAATAGGTGAAGAAAATGCATTTGCAGTGCTGGCAAGGGCAACTAAACGAGCACAAGGCGGCATGGATATTATCAATTTAGGAATTGGTCAACCAGATTTCAAAACACCAGAACATATCGTCGAAGCTGCGATTAAAGCTTTAAAAGACGGCCATCATGGCTACACCCCTGCCAACGGAATTTTAGAAACGCGCGAAGCTGTTGTGCGCCGAACTTTGTCTTTAACTGGCACAGAAGTATCGCCTGAAAACGTCATGATCATGCCAGGTGGCAAGCCCACAATGTATGCTGCAATCACCATGTTTGGTGAACCTGGCGCTGAAATCATGTACCCAGATCCAGGTTTTCCAATCTATCGCTCTATGATTGAATATACAGGCGCAAAACCTATCCCCGTTCCAATCCGCGAGGAAAATGGATTTGCGTTTTCTGCGGAAGAGACACTTTCGCTGATCACACCCCAAACACGTCTATTGATCATAAATTCTCCAGCTAATCCAACAGGCGGCGTTACACCAAAATCGGAGATCGAAAAATTGGTCAAAGGTTTGGAATCACATCCGCATGTCGCGATCATGTCAGATGAGATATATGACGTTATGACCTATGATGGCGAAACGCATACATCCATGCTTCAATATCCAGACATTCGTGATCGCTTAATTGTGCTCAATGGCTGGTCAAAAACCTGGGCAATGACAGGCTGGCGCATGGGCTGGTCCATTTGGCCTGATGGGTTGATCGATTTGGTTCGGAAATTGGCCGTCAATTGTTGGTCCTGCGTCAATGCCCCAAGCC
Organism: uncultured Rhizobiaceae group bacterium; assembly: GCA_905479965.1. The sequence continues at coordinate 5,465 of CAJQOR010000384.1, forward strand.
AATTTGCCGGTATCGCAGCAATTGATGGTCCGCAAGATGATGTTGCACATATGATGAAAGCATTTGATCAACGACGCAAACGCGTTGTCGAATTAGCCAATGCACTTCCAAATGTAAGTTGTGCCGTACCAAAGGGAGCTTTCTACGCATTTCCAAATATTAAGCAAACCGGACGCAAAGCCAAAGAGCTCGCCTCTGATCTACTGGAAAAAGAAGGGGTTGCGCTCATTGGAGGCCCGGACTTCGGCATTTTGGGTGAAGGTTACATCCGAATTTCCTATGCAAACTCTCTCGAAAACATTGAAAATGCGATGAAACGCGTCGATAGATATCT
>CAJQOR010000385.1 GCA_905479965.1 uncultured Rhizobiaceae group bacterium
TCAAGACGGCGGCGCATGTAATTGACCAACGTCTTGATGAACACGGATATGATGAGGTCAATGCACCGCAGATTTTAGATAAGGCATTATGGGAAACATCAGGTCACTGGGGTTGGTATCGCGAAAATATGTTTGCAACGCAAACCGAAGATGATCGCGTTTTTGCCATTAAACCGATGAACTGCCCGGGTCATGTGCAAATTTTCAAGCACGGTCTTAAGTCTTATCGTGAGCTTCCAATTAAGATGGCAGAATTTGGTAATGTGCACCGCTATGAACCATCTGGTGCGTTGCATGGCTTGATGCGTGTTCGTGGATTTACCCAAGATGATGCACATGTGTTTTGTACAGAAGAACAAATGACAGCTGAATGCTTGCGCATTAATGATCTCATCTTATCAACTTACGCTGATTTCGGATTTGAAGAGATCACGGTCAAACTATCTACTCGTCCTGAAAAACGCGTTGGTAGTGACAAATCTTGGGATCGTGCAGAAGAGGTTATGTCGGAGGTTTTAAAAACCATCGAAGAGAACTCCGATGGTAAGATTAAAACAGGAATACTCGAAGGTGAGGGTGCGTTTTATGGCCCTAAATTTGAATATACTCTGCGCGATGCTATCGGCCGTGAATGGCAATGTGGTACAACGCAAGTAGATTTCAATTTACCTGAACGTTTTGGTGCGTTTTACATTGATAGCGATTCTGAAAAACGTCAACCGGTCATGATCCACCGTGCGATTTGTGGATCGATGGAACGTTTCTTGGGTATTCTTATTGAGAGCTATGCTGGGCATATGCCGCTTTGGTTTGCACCTTTGCAGGTTGTTATTGCAACGATTACATCAGAAGCAGAGGAATATGCAATGGAAGTTGCGCGTGAGCTTAAAGCTGCAGGCTTGCATGTTGATACTGATTTCAGAAATGAAAAGATCAACTACAAAGTTCGCGAACACTCTGTGACAAAGGTACCTGTGATCATTGTGTGTGGCCGTCGTGAAGCTGAGGAACGGACGGTTAATATTCGTCGTTTGGGTAGCCGCGATCAAACGCCGATGTCGCTAGAAGAGGCTGTTTCATCATTAAAGCTTGAGGCAACACCGCCGGATTTATTAAGAAAAATGGCTGACTAATCACAGCTAAGTTAAACGAGATCCCGCTTGAAGAATTATTCAGGCGGGATTTTTAATTGGCGAGCAGCACTTCGACATCTGAGTTCCGTCCGGGCGAAACATGAAAGTCCAGCGGATATTCAGCATTTTGGTGAAGAGCGATAACGGTATAATCACCTTCTGAGAGCACTAACCTTGGAAATGCACCAACCATTTCGCCAATAATATCACCCGATGATGAGTAAACGGCCCAAGCCGTATCGGCGATGCCTTCGCCACCAACTTTTGAAACAAGTTTAAATGTCACTTCTGCGGCACGATGGTTCATAACAACTTCGGTCAATTTACCTTTCTCCACGCGAACGTCTGCACGTGTGACGGCATTTACATCACCGTATTTAGATACGACATGATATGTGCCCTCATTAAGCCGAACAATTAAGTTGGGTTTGACAAATTCAAGAATAAGTTGGCGATCACTATCGTCAACGGAATCCTGCTCACCGCTGTAAATTGAAAAGTTCAAAAGGCTTGGTGAAAGCCGAGTGTTATTACCAGATGCTGCTTTTAGTATGACCCCGCCTGCATCAAGAATAAACCGTTGCGGCGCTATTTCTGCATCGGGTGTAACTGATACCTTTTTTGTAACGCTCGCACGGCCAAAAGCAACATGGACAAAATAGTCACCAGGTTCAAAATCAATGGATGTTGACCCACCTTCTGCAGCAGCGATTAAACGTAGTTTGCCTTCTTCATCGGGCGTTGGGTCAAATACACGCCAAATCAGGCCTGTTTGAATTGGTGCGCCTTCATCTTGCAAGACAGCTTCAAGGGCAACGGCAATAGCGGTTGCGGAATTTTGCGCTGGGTTGGCGGACGGTGTGAAATCTTCAAGGCCAGGCAATAGAATGTTGGGTTGTTGCTCGACTGTGAAACCATTTTGTGCCCGCACATGCGTGCTGAGCAAAACAGCTAATAATCCTATCCATAACAAGGCTTTAAGTTTAAAAATCATAACCCACACATTTATTGATAATGAGGTTTTTCTTTTAACATCAGAATCCAGTCTAAGGAAATCATATAATTATCAAATAGTGGCTGGAATTGGATCGTTGAGATGATTATGTCTGTTCTAGGATGATTTAATAAAACTAGGATGAGTAATTTGTTTTACAACACGGTTGAAAATAAACATGGACTTGCACACGATCCATTTAAGGCAATTGTCGCTCCGAGACCTATTGGTTGGATTGGAAGTAAGGGCTCTGATGGTAGTTTAAACCTCTCGCCATATTCATTTTTCAATGCAATTTCAGATAACCCAAAACTGGTGGTTTTTGCTTCTGGTGGTCGAAAAGATAGCGTTCGTAATTGCGAAGAAACGGGCGAATTTAGTGTAAATATGGTTGGGCTTTCGCAAATTGATGCCATGAACCAAAGTTCTGCAGCTTATGATTACGGTGTGGATGAATTTGAACAATCTGGTTTAACAGCTGGCAATTGCGAGTTGATCAATGCGCCACTTGTGAAAGGTTCCTACGCTATTTTGGAATGTAAGGTCACAGATATCACCAGGCCGAATACACTCGATGGCGCGCATCCCAGCGTTTATCTCGTGACTGGCCAAGTTGTGGGTATTCATGTTCAAGATGATGTTCTTGTTGATGGACGGTTGGATGCTAGTAAAACACAGACCGTTTCTCGCCTTGGATATATGGATTATGCCTTGGTCAAAGACGTCTTTGAAGTAAAGCGCCCAAAATTATGAGCAAAGATTTATCGTCAATATAACCTGATGGCTGAAGATTAATAAACATGATGAACGGATCGTAAACCTTTTGGCGATAGTCTCATTTTTAACTTGGAATAATCGGGTTGGATTGAGTTGCAATAATGATCATTAAAGAATTTTTACAGTGGACAGTAAATTCTGATACGAAATCGCGTGTTATGGCGGTTAGAGCGCTTTGTGAAGCGTATATTTCGGAACAATTTACATCGGAAGAAATGAAAGCTGCTGAAGGTTCGATGGCTCTTTTGCTGGAAGATTTATCTCCAGCTGTTCGTAAAGAAATGGCGAACGTATTAGCTTCTTCCGTTAATGTTCCAACGATGATTATCAATGCATTGGCGCAAGATCAAATAGAAGTTAGTGCACCAATCCTCGCATTCTCACCTTTATTAAGTGACAATAACTTGGTGGATCTCATTGCCAATGGCGGTTTTGCTCAGCAGTTTATCATTGCAAAACGTGACTATTTAAGCGCATCTGTGTGCGCCGCGCTTGTTGAAGTGGGTGATAAAGAGGCCGTGTTGGCATTGCTTGATAATCACAATGCACATATTGCAAAGCTCTCTATCTCTCGTCTTGCAGAGCGATTTGGTTATTATGGCCCGATCAGAAGCCAGCTTTTAGAACGCTGTGATTTGCCTTCTGATACACGTCATAAATTAGTTGAAGAACTAAGTAATACATTTGCAAATAGCCCGCTAGTTAGTGCCCTTATGGGGAAAGACAGACTATTTAATGTCACTAAAGATGCGTGTTTTCATGCTACAATTTCGCTCGCAGAAACAACCCAAGGCGATGATATGTTGGCGCTTGTTGAGCATTTGCGTATTTCAGGAAAACTCACACCAGCATTTTTAATGCATGTACTAACTATCGGAAATGTAGACTTTTTTGCCACGATTATTGAGAAGCTATCGGGTAAACCGATCTCACGTATTCGCGCGATTTTAGGTGACGGGCATAGTTCTGTTGTTAACGCGCTTTATATATCAGCGGGTTTAGAAGCTGAAATTTGTCCCGTATTTGTTAGTGCTACATTGTTGTGGCGCCAAGCTTCATCCGGCAACCATCATATGTCTGCCGATCAAATTACTGAATATTTGATGGAAGAATATTATGATGAATTGCACAAAGATACTGCAATAGCAGAGCTGTTGATGATGCTGGAAAACATTCAGTTTGCACAACGTCGCAAGATCGCAAAACAATTTGCGTTATCACTTACTTCTGAAGCTGCATAAGCGCTTTAGATATCTAAATTATCCGCAAATTCTGCATTCTCTTGAATGAACCTGAAGCGTGCTTCGGGTTTTGTGCCCATTAGATCATCGACAGCTTTGTTGGTGGTTTCAACGACAATATCGTCAATTTCAATCTTCAAAAGCGTCCGCTTGCCAGGTAGCATTGTTGTTTCTTTGAGCTGTGCTGGCAGCATTTCTCCCAAGCCCTTAAAACGTCCTATCTCTACTTTACCGCGGCCCTTGAACTGTGTTTCCAAAAGCTCAGCTCTATGATCATCATCGCGCGCGTATAGTGTCTTGCCGCCTTGCGAAAGTCGATAAAGGGGAGGTACGGCCAAGAATAAATGGCCTTGACGAACAAGCTCGGGCATTTCTTGATAGAAAAATGTAATCAGCAAAGATGCAATATGTGCACCATCGACATCCGCATCAGTCATAATGATAATGCGTTCATATCGAAGGTCGTTTTCATGATATTTAG
>CAJQOR010000386.1 GCA_905479965.1 uncultured Rhizobiaceae group bacterium
AATGGTTGCTGAGATTTCTTTAAAACCACCAACATCACCATCACTTGATGAAATAACTTCAACTTTCCAACCATGTGCGGAGGCATAACGCTCGTACATTCTGAACAAATCGCCGGCAAATAGCGCAGCTTCTGAGCCACCCGTGCCACCACGGATTTCCAAAATCACGTTTTTGCTGTCAGCTGCATCTTTCGGCAAAAGCAAAATCTGCATATCTGATTCTAAAGTCTCGATTTGCCCTTTGAGTTCTGGCATTTCCATTTCAGCCAGTTCTCGCATTTCAGCATCAGATTCTTTGTCTGTTATAATTTCAGCTAGATCCTGAACCTCATTCACGGCTTTGTTGTAAGTTCTGATCGTTTTCACAACAGGTTCAAGCTCTGAATATTCAGATGCAAGCTTTACATATGTTTCTGAATCCGGACCAGCAGACATACGCGCTTCAATTTCATCAAAACGGCGTTCGAGTTCTCGCATTTTATCAATTGGTAATGTTGCCATAGCTCTTATTTTTCAGTCTATTTTGATGACACCGAAGATGTACTGATTTCAAGATTTAAAGTGATATACCATTTTCTTCAATAAAATCAGTAAGAATTTCAGCAATCGTCATTTTTGCCTCTGTTTCTTCAAGTGCTGGCAGTAAAACACTCTCCAATTTAGAAATATCAAGCGAAAGTAACATCGACTTAACCGGACCGATGGCGGCTGGCGACATTGAAATTGAACGATAACCAATTCCAAACAGCGCCATCGCACTTAATGGGCTGCCAGCAAGTTCGCCACATAAGGTAAGCGGTGTATTTGTTTGTTCAGCTTTTTCCACGATTGATCTCAAAACACGTAGAAAAGGACGCTTCAACGGCGAGAAACGATCAGAAACGCGAGCATTGCCACGGTCACTGGCTGTGATAAATTGGAATAAATCATTTGAACCAACAGAGATGAAATCAACTACCTCCATCAACTCATCCAATTGCCATAAAAGACTTGGCACTTCTAACATGGCTCCAAAGGTAATTTTATTTGGAACTTGATAGCCGTGGCGTTTTAGAAAATCAGTTTCTTTTTGAATGAGTTTGCGCGTATCGCTCAACTCAGATAATTCTGTTACCATAGGGATCATAACACGCAGTTCAGATCCGCCTGTTGCACGAAGCAAAGCACGGAGTTGAGTTTGCAATAATCCCGGACGATCAAGAGAAAAACGAATTGCCCGCCAACCCAATGCCGGGTTTTCCTCTTCAGCTGACCTTAAATAAGGCACCACCTTATCGCCGCCAATGTCGACAACACGGAATGTAACGGGTAGCTCCCCTGCCTGATCCAACACCTGCCGATAGAACATTTCCTGCTCTTTAGCCTTAGGCATCTTCGAAGAAATCATGAACTGCAATTCTGTTCGGAATAGACCAATCCCAGCAGCACCAGACTCTTTAAGTTGCGGTAAATCAACCACCAAGCCAGCATTCATAAATAACTTACACGCTTGTCCATCTTTACTGACGGGTGCAACATCACGAAGAGCATAAAAAGCCTCCTGCCGCTTGGCAAAGAACTTAACTTTATCTGCATAGGCATCTTGTAAATCAACAGCAGGACGCAGGTGAACAGTCCCATCGTTGCCATCAACAATGATCGGATCACTATTTTCAGCAAGTGATGCAATACCGGTGGCTTGGCTGACAACGGGAACGCCCATCGCCTTTGCAACGATGACAATATGGCTGGTAACTGCACCTTCTTCTAATACGAGCCCGCGAATATTATCGCGCGGATAATCCAAAAGCTCCGCCGCGCCCATACTGCGCGCTACGATCACCGCATCTTGCGGCAAGCCATCCACCAATGCGCTTGGGGTAAATCCAGTCAATTGCCGAAGCAATCGGTTTGCCAAATCATCAAAATCAGCAAGACGTTCGCGCAAGTATGGATCGGTTAAATTGATCATCCGAGCGCGCGTATCAGATTGAACTTTTTCAACCGCCGCTTCCGCCGTTAGGCCATTACGAACAGCCTCTTCCATTTTACGGACCCAGCCACGATCATTGGCAAACATGCGAAAAGCTTCAAGCACCGCACGATGTTCACCTTCCGTGGGCACATCACGACGCTCAAGCATGTCATCAATTGAAATTCGTAAAGAGCCAACTGCGCCATCAAGTCTTACAAGTTCAGCGTCAATATCATCATTGAGCAAATTAGTGACCACAACACGCGGCTCGTGCAAGACAACATGCCCAAGCCCAATGCCTTCACCATAGGCGTCAGCATCAATAGAAACAGGCCGGGTCATATTTAATTCTAACCCTGGCTTTGTGACTTTTTTAAGCTCGCCTGTAGCAATCATTTCCGCCAAAACCATGGAAGTCGTTTCCATGGCTTCAACATCATCATCGCCGTATTCGCGGTATTCTTTGTTTTGGATAACAAGAACGCCCAAAGAACGCCCTGCCCGCAAGATGGGCACACCTAAAAACGAATTGTAAATTTCTTCGCCAGTTTCAGGAAGATATCTAAACGCGTGGTGCGATTGCGCATCTGACAAATTAAGCGGCTCGGCATTTGCAGCGATGACACCAACAAGACCCTGCCCCATTTTCAATTGCGCTTGGTGGACAGCGTCTTTTTTCAAACCTTCTGTCGCATAAAGCTCAAGCACGCCATCTGCGCGTAGCACATAAAAAGAGCACACTTCTGCAACCATGCTGGTCGCAATTTGATGCACAACCCGGTCAAGTCGTTCTTGCGGCTCAAGGGCTTCTGCCATCAACTCGCGGAGGCGCTTTAGAAGATTACGCGGGCCAGTTTGATTAGGCGCCATAAATCCTCCTAAATGTCACACTGATTTTTTTCTCATGTTCGATGAACATGATCAGCCTCCATGAAAGCAATTGATTGTTTAGTCTAGCTCATAAACTGAATGTAGGGTGCGAACCGCCAGCTCAGCATACTCGCTATCGATCAAGATTGAAATTTTTATTTCTGATGTCGTGATTGCTTTGATGTTGATACCTTTTTCAGCCATCGCCTTAAACGCTGTTGCGGCAACACCAGCATGAGAGCGCATACCAATACCAATCACTGAAACCTTGACCAATCCAGTTTCACTTTGAACAACATCAAAACCGATATTTTGTTTTTCTTTCTCCAAAACGCCAAGTGCTTTATCGATATCACCTGAAGGCAAAGTAAACGTCATATCCGTATGGGTACCATCCTCAGAAATATTCTGAACGATCATATCAACATTGATATATTCATCTGACAAGGGTCCAAAAATTGCAGCTGAAACACCTGGAGAGTCCGATAAACGTCTCAGAGAAATCTGTGCCTCATCTTTTGAATAGGCAATACCTGTGACAACTTCTTGTTCCAAAATTTCATCCTCATCACAAATTAAAGTACCGGGAGGGTTTTCAAAATCGCCCATTCCCTCGGCATCAGGGTCTTCAAAACTTGAACGTACAAACATTCGAACTTTGTGCACCATAGCAAGTTCAACTGAACGAACTTGCAAAACTTTTGCACCCAAGGAAGCCATTTCAAGCATTTCTTCAAAAGCAATTTTGCTCAGACGGCGTGCTTTCGGTTCAACCCTTGGATCCGTTGTGTAAACGCCGTCAACATCTGTATAGATATCACAGCGATCTGCGTTAACCCCAGCTGCAATTGCAACAGCGCTCGTATCAGAACCACCCCGACCAAGTGTCGCTACTCGATTATCTGGACCAATTCCTTGGAAGCCAGCAACGACAGCGACCTGTCCTTCACCAAATCGGCGCACAAGATCTGAACCATCAATACCTTCAATACGCGCAGCTCCGTGGGCACCACTTGTGCGAATTGGAATTTGCCACCCCTGCCAGGATCTTGCATTCACACCCATAGATTGGAGTGTGATCGCCAAAAGACCAGATGTAACCTGTTCACCTGAAGACACCACAACATCGTATTCGCGTGCATCATGCATTGGCGAAGCTTCGCGC
>CAJQOR010000387.1 GCA_905479965.1 uncultured Rhizobiaceae group bacterium
GTTGTTCAATCATCGGAAGCCTTTTTCTTATCCCTGAAGAACACTTTATAAGGTATCCAGAGAAACATCAGGAAATTACTGATAATCTGGCAACCCCACCACAACGGGCGTTGTAGTTCGGGTAAATCTAACCAGTTTACAACGAATATTAGAAGCCCATAAATTAGGACTGTTGGAACAACTAAGATTAAAAATTGGTCGCCATAACGCTTGTATACTGAGCGTTGTATTGGATTCCTTGGATCGTCTATGATTCTTTCATCTTGCATTTTTTGAAAATAGACTAGCAAAAATAAATTCACAAGCGGCCCTGCAATACGGTGATTTTTTATCGAGCGGACAATATGAACCGCATACCCTGAACCTCATATTGGTATAATACGAGCTTCTCAAAAACTGGGTGACAAAACTACTGCTGAGAAGCACATGAGCATTTACACGAAGCTAACCAAATAATTACAACACCTGAAGGTCTCAAAAGTCCGCATTGCTGACATTGGAGTTAATGATTTGAAAACACACTCTGTCAGACATTCATATTCCGAAAATGGCACAATTTGGAATAACGTGATTTTCATTAGAATGTCCGCAATCATAAAATGAATTCCAAAAAAACCAGCCTCCGCAATTAAGCAAAGGCTGGCTGTGTATTCTGGAGGGGTGCCCAGAAATTTTGATTATTATTTGTAACCTATTTCGTTGTAGATCTCTTGCGCACGTGCTTGGTTTTTACCAAGTTCGTCGAGGTTTAGATCATCAGCTTTAAATGTACCTAATTGTACAACAGATGCTGAAAGCGCCACGCCTTCAAGAACGGGGTATTCATCGTTACCAGCTGCGAAATAATTTTGCGCAGATTCACTTGTTAGATATTCAAGGAACTTGACTGCGTTTTTGCGGTTTGGTGCGTATTTGGTGACACCGGCGCCTGAGATATTTACGTGTGTTCCATTCCCATCTTGATCTGGGAATACCCAACCGATCGCATCCGTGCTGCCTGATAGACCCTTAACTTCTTTACGAAGCGCGCGGGCGAAGTAATATGTATTGCCAACCGCGATATCGCATTCGCCTGAAACGATGCCGCGCAATTGGTCAGTATCACCGCCTTGTGGTTCGCGTGCAAAGTTTGCAAGAAGTCCAGAAGCCCATGATTTTGCGGCATCTTCACCATTGTTGGCGATTTGTGATGCCATCAATGAAAGCATATAAATGTTTGAGCTTGAACGTGCGCAAACTTGACCTTTGTATTTAGGATCAGCCAAATCTGCATAAGTCTGTGGAGGTTCTGACACGCGCTCTTTATCATAGAAGATTACACGTGCACGCTGTGAAATACCGTACCATTTGCCATCTGGGTGGCGAAGGTTTGCCGGAACTGCAGAATTAAGAACGTCAGATGATGTTTCTGAAAGCAATTCATCCTGGTCTAGTTTGAACAGGCGGCCTGCATCTGTGGTGATGAACACGTCAGCTGGACTATTTTCACCTTCAGCTTTAGCGCGCTCTATCAATTCGTTGATGTTACCTTCAATACGATTGACTTTAATGCCAGTTGCTTTTGTGAAATCAGAGTAAAGGCGCTCATCTGTGTCATAGTGGCGAGATGAATAGATATTGACTTCACCATCGGCTTGCGCTGCGGATGCTGTGATTGTGATAGCGGCAACACTTACAAGCATGGCCAATGAATTTTTCAGATTTAAGGACATCGTATTTTCCTAGATTTTTTAAAGATGACTTGTTTTGTCATGTTTATGAGTAAGGCGTGTCAAAGTCAATTGCAAAACTCAATAAACTTGATAATAAAACTCAGGTATAATTTAAGTCGCTTCGACGAAGCTGTCGAGAACACGCTTTTGTCCTGCGCGGTCAAAATCTATTGTCAGCTTATTACCGTCGATATTGGTAATATTGCCGTTGCCAAATTTCATATGAAAAACGCGGTCGCCATTTGAAAACTTGGAAGGTGTTTCAGTCGATGATTTGGCGACAAGTTCGCCTTCTATTGTGCGCGATCGTGGCCCGCTTTCGCCATAGGATACGCGTTCAACAGCATGGCCAGAGCGGCTACCCCAGTTATTGCGAAGGGCTTCTGAATTGTTTGCCTGTGCGCGTTTCCATCCTGGTGTCTGGTAGGTGTTGCCACCAAAACCTTCCTGGCTGTCAAAACGCGATGCACCATAGGTGCCTCCTGATTGTCCACGGCCATAACCACCGTAGGAGCTATCCATTTCAGATACTTCGACATGGTCTTCGGGAAGCTCATCTAAAAACCGCGAAGGGATGGTGGACTGCCAAAGACCGTGAATACGACGGTTGGAAACAAACCAAATATGACACCGTTGTTTGGCGCGCGTGATGCCAACATAGGCAAGTCTGCGTTCTTCTTCCAGGCCTGATCTTCCGCCTTCATCTAACGATCGTTGATGCGGGAACAAGCCTTCTTCCCACCCGGGTAGAAAAACCGTTTCAAACTCCAAACCTTTTGCTGAGTGCAATGTCATAATGTTGACCGCATCAAGGTTTTCGTTCTGCTCGGCATCCATGACAAGAGACACATGCTCTAAAAATCCGCGCATAGATTCAAACTCTTCTATCGAGCGGATGAGTTCTTTTAAGTTATCTAAACGACCAGGGGCTTCTGCGGAGCGATCCTTTTGCCACATGTCTGTGTAGCCAGATTCATCTAAGATCTGTTCGGCCAACTGTGTGTGGGGGATTTTTTCAAGTAAAGATTGCCACAGCTGGAAATTGTTGACCACCTCAGTCAATGATTTTCGCGGGCGTGGCTTTAACTCATCCGTTTGCACCATTTCGCAAGCGGCAGCGAACATTGGTATGCTGCGCGAGCGCGCGTAATCATGAATAAGTCTGATGGTCGCATCACCTAACCCTCGCTTGGGTGTGTTAACGATGCGTTCAAAGGCGAGATCATCTGCGGGTTGGCTCACAATGCGGAAATACGCCATCGCATCTCTTATTTCCAGGCGTTCATAAAAGCGAGGACCACCGATAACGCGATAATTTAGACCAAGTGTGACAAAGCGGTCTTCAAATTCAC
>CAJQOR010000388.1 GCA_905479965.1 uncultured Rhizobiaceae group bacterium
GTCATTTCCTATCTGACCAAACCAATCACGGATCAGATACAACATGCAATGCGAGAGCGGTGACGTCTGAAATGGGCCAAAATCTGACTAGATTGCGTATGTTTCGTCGAGTCCGCTTTTGATGCAATATGAGAATAATTCTATTTTCAAAAACCTAGTTTTGTCTTGGATATCGTATTGCGCTGATCATCGACTGATAACTGACCATAGCTATTTAGTGTTGTATCGATAGAGCTGTGCCCAAGATTTTGTCGGGACGCGTTTAGATATTCTGGGCTCTCTTTCTGGGCTCGGCGCGCTATAGTGTTTCTAAAGGAATGTGGTTTGATGTATTCAAAGCCTGCGTGCTCAAAAGCTTTCTTGAAGATGTTTCTTATCGTTGTTTCAGATTTAATTCCGTTCGGACACATTTGGTCCTCGAGGAGATTCTCAGCATTGAAGCGATTATCGATAGCAGGGAACAACGGATCATCGTCTTTAAATCCAAGCGAAATAAGACGGTCCCTCCAGCGGATTACATTTTCTTGGATGTCTTCTGGTAAGGCTAAGAAAAAGACCTGCCGAGATTTCGCATATTTCACTTTCATAACTCTCGGACATACATCAATAAAATATGTCCCATCTTCATAGATGATGCTTGATAGTCTTGCTGTACGTAATTCTGAGATACGTAACGTGCACAAAGCCTGGAGTGAGATGAGCGCTTTGTCTCGCATCTGGCGATCTACTTGATGTGACATTTTTCGTATAGTTCGGACGATGTCTTCAAAACTGTAAGATTTTTGATATCGTTTTGATCTTGCAATGCGGAGCTGGTTTCTGGATAAAGCTAGATATGCAATATGATTATAGTCGATCTTGCTACGATAGCCGCGCTGGCGTTCCAACCAGGTTAGGAAGTCTTTTAAAGCTCGAATGGAGCTTGTGACAAAGGATAGCGATTTATCCATTGAGAGAATGTGTTCAATAAACCTATGGGCAATCTCATCATTGAAAGTTTCAAAGCCCTCGAAGTCTAAGAATATTTCAAAGCCCCTGATGCTTTGGAGATTTGCCATAACTGTTTTCTCATCTTTCTGACCGACACGAGAAAGATGCCTGCGGTAATTGAATTTAACCCGCTCATTGTTTGGGTTGAACCGGTGATGGATGCCGCTGGTTTTCATCAGAACAGATCCAATTGGTTGGACTCACTTTGATGCACATCAGCATCGTCTTGTAAGTGAGTCTTATCGCTGGAAATCGAACAATCATATAATTCCGAGAGTCCGCACAGTTTGAACTTTTTCTTTAAAGTGGCCAGGGCTTCCAATTTATAGTTTTTGAACATTTTGGTTTTGCATTCACGGCAGGCTCCCTGAACAAATAGAACCTTGTGTTTCTGTTCAACATGGATCTTCTTTTGAAAGATATTCGTCGCATCCTGGCAAGACATACAAAACATCTGATCTAGCTCAGTTTTTCGTTTGTTCGTCTCATTGTTGTTACGCAGAAAATCAATTAAATGCTGACCAAAGATCAGAATTGGTTTTCCTTTATCGATGGTCTTTAATCCGTTTTGGATCCATTTTCGAACTGTTTGAGGATGCAGCTTGAAATCAGCATAGAGCTTACAAACCTCATCAATCTCATAGGCGAACCAATATCGAACACGATTATGTGGGTAGAGGCGTCTGGACATTTGCTATTCCTGAACCTGCTCAAATAGTTCGCGAATTTCTTTTGCCTTCCAGACTGTTGTTCTAGGTCCAAGTTTTTGGGGCTTAGGAAAGCGACCGTCTTTCACTCCTTGCCACCAAGTTGATTTAGAAACCGGTATAGGACCGACTGGGGCTAATATTTTAGAAAGGCGCACAAAGCCTGTTTTTGGAAAGTCTGAGTAATCCATCTTGATTCATCCTCGTCTGTTTAGATCGAAGCAGAACCTATGATGTCTTTTTCAAAAATAGTGGGAATGGAGCCATTCCTATTGGGATTGGTATCTATCCCAATATTCATTTGACACTAATTCACTTGATTCGCGCAGCCATTTTAGTGTTGTTTTATGGTCTAATGATAATCCGACAGCCTGAACATCTTCTATTATATTTGATGTAATTTTACTTCTTCTATCATTCGGATTGAAGCCGTACTGCTCTGCAGACATTCCAGCGATTAGTTTCAATAAACTCAGTTTCTCTGTAGATTGAAACTCAGCATCAGTGTTCATATCGATTCTTTTTTCATTTTCATTTTTGGTTGCGCGATTTTTATTTACGGCCGCGATGAGCGCTTGAGGTAAATCTAATTTAATTTCTTCTGCCCAGTCACAAAGTTCAATTGCAGAAAGATGTTTGCGTTTATCTTTCTCTCGGTAGAATCTATTTTGGATAAGTCGTTGGCGTTTTTTTAAGAATTGAAGTGCTTCATTTCTGTCGTTTACATTCTCAACATAAGTTGCATCTAACTCACAAGGTTCAAAACCTATCGAAAGCGCTACAGCCTCATTCAGTTCCAAATTTTCTATGAGCACCCAGTGGTTAAAATCAGCCTCTCTACCCGCAACATTAAAACCGGCAGCCCACCAGGTAAAACTTCCGAATTCACCCAATCTTTCAAGCTCAGCAGTAATGAAAGGATCGTTATGACTTAATGGTATATCAAGCCTGAGATCCATAAGATGATTGATGAGTGCTTCTTGCGACGCGTTATTTAAAACATTGTGGGCATTTACTTGCCAGCTACCCAACTGTTTTGAATAAGAAATGTATTCTTTTGGGCAATATGGACCTATTCCATCGTAATATTTTGGCATTTCCCAAGACATCAATTCAGGAAAGTTATGTTTTAGTATTTCTTCGATTAAAAGATGTTTTGCTGGCAAGTTATTGTTTTTGGACAAGTTTATCCCCTATAATTATTTTGTTTACCAAATGCCTATTTCAATCTTAATTCATCCAAAAATCCAGCCCACCAATTAGCTAGCTCTAGTCTTTCCCCCCAAAAAGCACTTCGAGCATAAGCTCTTCGAACCTCATTTCGCTCAACATGGGCGAGTGCACGCTCGATCGCATCGGGATGCCATAATCCACTTTCATTGGCTAAACTTGAGAAGGTTGCTCGGAAACCATGAGACGTCATTTCTTCCTTGGTATATCCCATCCGTCTCAATGCTGCATTGAATGTGTTTTCACTGATTGGACGTTGTGAGGATCGAACTGATGGGAATAGCAGTTCTCCCCACCCAGTTTCTTCATGAAGATCCTTGAGAAGTGCAATTGCTTGACCTGGTAATGGAACAGTATGAGGTTGGCGCATTTTCATGCGCGTCTCCGGAATAATCCAGATTTTTTCCGTTAGATTGAATTCACTCCATCTAGCAAGGCGGAGTTCGCTTGGACGCGTCGCTAAGACGGCAAGCAGTTGAAGTCCAATCCTTGTAGTCGTTTGACCATCATATCCATCGATAGATCTCAATAAACCACCAAGTTTATCTTTATCTGTTATTGCCGCTCTTGATTTAACCTTTGGACGTATCAGCGCATCTTTCAATGCAGAAGTAGGATCGTTTTCCACAAAACCATTTGCAATCGCGTATCTAAAGACCGCTCCAATTGTTGTTTTCAAACGATTGGCGGTTTCATAAGTTCCCCGTTTCTCAAATATTTTAAGATGCTCCAAGATCTCAGCAGAACTAATTTCGGTAATTGGACGATGGCCCAATCCTTGATTGGCTTTAGAAATAAAGGAGGAAACCTTTTTCATAGTGGTTTTGGCTCTGCCCTCTTTACCTATTTTATCAAGGTAATCTTTAGCGATTTTAGCAAATGTATTTTCAGATTTTGTCCGCGATTCACGTTTTTGTTTCTTTTTCTCTTCGCTTGGATCATTACCTATTGCTAACTTGCGCCTGGCGTCATCACGCATTTCCCGCGCTTGCAACAAAGAGATATCAGGGTACTTTCCAAATGACAGCAGCTTTTCTTTTCCGTTAAACCGGTACTTAAACCGAAAAAGTTTTGAACCGTTTGGGTTCACCAACACGAACAAACCATCAAAATCTGCTGTTTTATAGGCTTTTTCTTTGGGTTTAAGGTTCTTGATCTTTAAGTCTGTCAAAGGCATCTGGGGGTACCTTTTTGAACGAATTTCCAGTATACCCCCAAAAAGTACCCCCAATTGGATAGGATACCCCCGACCGTATACGGACTATATTGGACAAACAAAAGCATAAGCCCCTTATAAACTAGGAGTTATCGGATGTCATTGGATAAATTTGGATGCAAGAATGGTACCTCCCGCCGGAATCGAACCGGCACTCCGTGAGGAATTGGATTTTGAAACCAGTTAAGTACTACAAACAACTATCAATTGTTTAGTGAAATCAACGTGTTAAGTTTTTAAGGATTTATGTGTTTGTCACGTTTACCACGGCTTTGCCACAGCGTTTG
>CAJQOR010000389.1 GCA_905479965.1 uncultured Rhizobiaceae group bacterium
CTTTTGGTGCGACGTATGTCCGTGTTGGATCAGCAATTTTTGGTGCGCGCGACTATACCTAAAACAATTTCAAAGCTTGAAACGGATGTCATTTTCGTTCAATTGTGTGGTGCAACATAAGTTTAAATGGGCAGAATTTGCGGGAGAGAGCATTTGACCAGTATGTATCACTCGGTTTACGAGGCGTGGAAAAAAGACCCTGAAGGTTTTTGGGCAAAAGAAAGCAAAGCTATTGATTGGTTTGAAGAACCAACAAATATCTTTGATGCAGATATGGGTGTTTACGGTCGTTGGTTCACCGATGGAGTTGTTAATACATGTTACAATTGTCTCGATCGTCATGTACAAAATAACAAGGGTGACAATGTTGCGCTGATCTATGACAGCCCTGTTACCAACAGTGTCAAGAAATTTACCTATAATGATCTCTTAGCAGATGTGTCAGCATTTTCTGCTGCGCTAAAGTCCAAAGGTATTGGCAGGGGTGATCGCGTCATTATCTATATGCCAATGATCCCACAAACGGTTGTTGCGGTTTTAGCTTGCGCACGAATTGGAGCAGTTCATTCGGTTGTCTTTGGTGGGTTTGCAGCCAATGAGTTGGCAACACGGATTGATGATTGTGAGGCAAAACTTGTTGTCTCAGCATCTTGCGGTATCGAAGGTACGCGTACGATTGCCTATAAGCCATTGCTTGATGATGCGCTCGAGCTTTGTAAACTTAAGCCAGAAGCTACGATTGTTTATCAACGTGAGCAGCTTCAAGCAGATATGGTTGAAGGCCGAGACTTTGATTTTGATCAAGCGCTTTTAGATCACAAGGGTGCTGATGTGCCATGTGAACGGATGAAAGCGACAGACCCTTTATATATTTTGTATACATCTGGTACCACTGGTCAGCCAAAAGGTGTGGTTCGTGATAATGGTGGGCATCTGGTAGCGCTCAATTGGACGATGCATAATATTTATGGTGTTAAGCCAGGTGAAGTTTTTTGGGCGGCATCTGATGTTGGCTGGGTCGTCGGTCATTCTTATATTATTTACGGTCCGCTATTATCTGGAAATCCTGGTATTCTGTTTGAGGGTAAACCTATCGGTACTCCGGATGCAGGAACCTTCTGGCGCATTATCTCGGAACACAAAGTTAAATCACTCTTCACAGCACCGACCGCATTTCGTGCTATTCGAAAAGAAGATCCTGATGCAGAGTTCATCAAGAAGTATGACCTTTCTCATTTTGAGGCTTTGTTTTTAGCTGGTGAACGCGCTGACTCTGATACCATCAAATGGGCGGAAGAGGTTTTAAACGTTCCGGTCATTGATCACTGGTGGCAAACCGAAACGGGCTGGACAATTGCTGGTAATCCAATGGGCCTTGGGTTCTTACCTGTTAAATACGGATCTCCTGCAGTCCCGATGCCAGGTTATGATGTTCAGATTGTCAATGATGAAGGTGAGCAGATAAAGGCAAATGAGCTCGGCAATATTGTTGTAAAGCTTCCGCTCCCACCAGGATCTATGCCAACATTATGGAATGCCGAAGAGCGTTTTATTGATGCTTATATGGCTGAGTTTCCAGGTTATTATAAAACAGCAGACGCAGGCTATATCGATGAAGATGGTTATCTTTATATTATGGCGCGAACCGATGATATTATTAATGTTGCAGGTCATAGGCTCTCAACGGGCGGTATTGAGGAAGCAATCGCGTCCCATGGAAGCGTTGCGGAATGCGCGGTTGTTGGTGTTACTGATAAGTTGAAGGGACAGTTGCCTATTGGTTTTGTGGTCGTCAATTCATCAGTTGATCAATCAGCTAAGGAAGTTGAGGCTGAAATTGTTGCGCAGGTCCGCTCATTGATTGGCCCGGTGGCTGCGTTTAAGTCTGTCATTTTGGTACCTCGTTTGCCAAAAACCAGATCGGGTAAAATTCTGCGTGGAACCATGCAAAAGATTTATGATGGTCTTGAGTGGAAGATGCCAGCGACGATTGATGATCCTGCAATTTTAGATGAGATAAAATCAGCCATTGAAGTTTATCGCAGCTAGGGTCTAAGTTAATTCCAGTTTAGACCTACCTCATTTTCAGAACACACCAAAGGGAGATGACCTTGGTAAAGTCAGTTATTGTTACCGGTGCCGCGCAGGGCATTGGTTTTGCTATTGCCGAGCGGTTTATTAAAGACGGTGCTCAGGTCATGATCAGTGACATCAATGAGGCAAAAGTCTTAGAAGCTCAAACAAAGCTGTCACCGCTGGGTGAGGTGGAAGTTTTTGTTGGCAATATCGCTGACCGCATCGATGTACATAATTTAGTGGCCGAGACATTAAGTGCGTTCGGTAAGATTGATGTTTTGGTGAATAATGCTGGTGTGGTTAAAGCTGGTGAGTTTCTTGAAATTACCGAAGAAGATTTCGACCAAGTTATGGATATCAATATCAAAGGTATGTTCTTGGCAAGCCAAGCGGTGGCAAAGCATCTGGTTTCTCGCGTAGAGCAGGGCGAAAAACCAGGATCCATCATCAATATTTCTTCAG
>CAJQOR010000390.1 GCA_905479965.1 uncultured Rhizobiaceae group bacterium
TTTTGACTATATGGTCAATATTCTAAAAGGAAAATAATCGCCCCAATATGTATAGAAACGCATTGGATAAATTTTTGACTTTAATTTTGACAATTCACGCAGGCTTACATCGCAAACAGGCGCGAAAACCAGACAATTCTGCGTGTTTGCGCTCATCAAAGATCATCGTATTTTTACGAAGCGGCGTGCGAGATTTACAACTGGGCTTGCAATAGACCCCAGTTGTTTTGACGGCATAGATAAAAACGCCGTCAAAATTTGTATCTGATTCACAAATTGCATTCCAATGGATCTCAGTTAGCTCATTCATCTATCACCGCCTTTGTTCAGCGATGATAGTGACAGCTATTGCAAAGCCTTTCAGCCCGTTTCTTGCAATGGGTAGCCCGTTTCTTGCAATTGGTAAATCTACCCAAATCAAGCCTCTTGTTTACCCGCTTGTGCATCAAGTGCACGAACCAAATTTATATCAGACCATTTTTCATTTAAAGCTTTTAGGAAAATGTCCTTCTGACTTTCAGGCGCCAAACCACCTACTGGTGGATCTGTATCAAGATTTGTGGGGAAGGGGTAACCTTCAGCACACACAGAAACAGCTGCATTAATCTCCGCGGGCGAGAGGTTTTCGCTCGCGATAAGTTCTTTGAGCGCAGGAAATAGCAATTTACTCATGCCAATCCGATCTATATTTTCAAGTGTGCGCCCCATTGCACTGCCAATCTGCATCAAGTTTACCAACCGCTCAATATCTTCGCTCGTGTTCTCACCTGCAGCATGAAAAAGCGCGGGATTAAAGAATAGAGCATCTCCCTTGTTGAGTGGTAATTGAACATAATTGTCTTCAAAATGTTGCTGAAAGTCAGTTCGGCGATAAGCGGCATAACCGGCAGCATATTTTTGCGAAAATGGTAGCAATTTTGTTGGTCCACTTTCAACAGACATATCACAATGGGCAATGCCGCCTTGTAAAGTCATAAGCGGTGACAACAAATGTACCTGAACCGGATAACGTGCGCACATCTCTTCAGTTTGAAAACCTAAATGATAATCTCGGTGACAGGTTTGTGCTTTACCGCCCGGACGCACCAAATTGACCTGTGCTGTCATTTGATAGTTTGGACCAAGCCAAGCTTCACATGCTGTATCAATGGCTGGATTAGCGAAATACTTGGCAAATACTGCGGGTGATCGTTCGCATAGTTTCTGTAGAGAGTTCCAAATTCGATCGTTATTGCCAGCTGTGGCAAAGTGATCTGCACCCTCGCCATTACTTTGCTTTTCATCTGCAATAATCTTTTGGAAAATTTCAGATGCTTCATCGATACAAGTTGTGTCTTCATAGGCGTTTTTCAAAACGATAACACCAGCGCTATCGCTAAAAATATAAGCCCACTCCGCCATCAATGCTCTGCGAGCAGAAGGCATGCGCAACCGATCTCGTAAAGTATTCATATCATAAATGGGAATGTTCTTTTGAACATCCGTTGCGAATGTAAGGTCACTCACATCAAGTGTTAGTGCCGTAAGCGCCTCAAGATCCGCGACCTTACAATCATTTGGCAAGAAGTAGCCCGATGTTTGTGATAATGCGTAGTTTGCCATGTTTGATTCCTCCAATATGTGAAAAGAATATCAGAAACAAAGCTTGCCTAAAGATGTAAAATACATCAAAAACACATCAATGACACATAGATTTTCGATAAAAGAGCTTGCTCTACAAGCTGGATTAAGCACAGCAACGGTTGATCGTGTGATTAACAATCGCGCAAATGTTAGCCCCCAAACTCGCAGGCGGGTGGATGCAGCCTTTAAAGAACTGGAAGATCAAGAAACGCAATTATCTGCAAAAGGGCGCCGATTATTTATTGATATTATCGTTGAAGCACCCACACGGTTCTCTCGTGAGGTGGAAATTGCCTGCAACAACGTCATTACTGGATTAAGTCCCGCAGTGTTTCGTCCACGGTACCACTTAAAACCAAAATTTGATGAACAAGAAATCATGCAATTGCTCAGTGCGATTAACAAACGAGGCTCGCACGGCGTAATCATTGCAGTGCAAGAACGTAAGGAAGTTCGCAAGCTTATTGATGAACTTATCAATCGTGACATACCTGTGCTTGCCTTTGTGACAGACCAACCAGCCTCCAAGCGCCTTGCTTATGTCGGGATCGATAATTACCAGGCAGGCAAAACGGCGGCTTACTTAATGGATCAACTGTTATTTAAACCAAACCCACGCATTTTGACGACCATTCGGCGTTCAAATTTTTCTGGCGAAGACCAGCGTTTTTCCGGTTTTGACACGTCGCTGAAGTTATCCAAACCAGATGTAAACCTGATCATTGCAAAGGGCGGTGATGGATTGTCAGCGCATACATCTGATGAAGTTAAAAACGTTTTGAACGGCGTTGAGCATTTAGATGCTGTTTATTCAATGGGCGGTGGCAATGAAGCAATCTTGCAAACTTTGGAAGAATACAAACTAAAACCGAAAGTCTACATTGCACATGATTTGGATGAGGAAAATATTGATCTATTGCGAGCTGATAAACTAACTGCGGTTATTCACCACGATATTCGGCAGGATTTACAAAACGCGTTTACGCAAATTGCCGCTTATCATAAATTGATCCCACCGTTTCAAAACCAAATGCATTCTGATATTCAAATCATCACGCCGTTAAACCTTCCAAACAGAGTTAGCATTTAAGCATGAAGATTATCGATAACGTTGTGACTGATCGCGGTTCAAAATATGCGGTTTCAGGTGGTGTTTGCCATTGCGCAGAGGAGGCCAAAGCGTTTATCAAAG
>CAJQOR010000391.1 GCA_905479965.1 uncultured Rhizobiaceae group bacterium
ATTATATATTATAATTATTTGCGCGCTGTCTTTTCAGGCAACAACCCTCTTGGGCTGAACCTTAGGACAACAAGTAATAATAAACCCATGGTAATCAGGCGCATAAATGCGGCACTGTCTAACAAGTGAAGTCGCAGTGCATTATCTTCTGCAAGTGGTGATGTAATCACTTCAAGCGCCCACAAACCGACTATCGGTGCTTCCGTCCAGAAGAACCACACCAAGAAGCCGCCTAAAACAGCACCCCAGTTGTTGCCTGACCCACCAACGATCACCATCACCCACACCAGGAAAGTAAAGCGCAACGGTTGATAGCTAGACGGTGTTAATTGTCCATCAAGTGTCGTCAACATTGCACCTGCGATACCGATGATGATGGTGCCAAGAACAAAGACTTGCAAATGACGGCCCGTTACATCTTTTCCCATTGCATTGGCTGACACCTCATTATCGCGGATAGCCCGCATCATGCGGCCCCACGGTGAATTAAGAGCGCGTTGCGCAAGCCAAACACAGATCAACAAGACAATTGAAAATAAACTCGCATAGCACAGTTTTACAAAAACAGACGAGAACGTGACAACGTCTGCACCCAAATTTGTGGCCAAGTTTTGGAACCATTCAGACTTCTGCAAATTAATTTCATATGGAACAGGACGCGGAATACCAATCACGTTTTTCACACCACGTGACATCCAGTCTTCATTTTTTATGATCGCAACAATAATCTCAGAGATACCAAGCGTTGCAATCGCTAGATAATCAGACCTTAAACCCAGCGTAATCTTACCGATCAGCCAGGCTGCAATGCCTGCAAATGCACCACCAACCAACCATGAGAACACAACAGGCAATCCTAACCCGCCGAGATATCCTGTTCTTGCAGGTTCGACTGCTTCAACAGCTGCAGTCCCTGGCACAAAGAAATAACGTGTTGCAAAGTAGCCAACTACAATGATGGCTACGATCAATGCAGATCGCATTTTTGTGTTGGGCATTTTTTTATAAGCAACAACTGCAAGTGCGATGGTGAGTGCTGCAATCCCAAAGGATAAAATAATCAATCCACCGCCCGCTGACATAGCTTCGGGAACTGCTGGCATGGACACCACAACAGCGGCCAATCCACCAAGAGCTGCAAAGCCCATAATTCCGGCATTAAAAAGACCAGCATAGCCCCACTGGATGTTAACGCCCAATGCCATGATTGCGGAGATGAGGCAAAGATTTAAGATGGAAAGAGATACGTTCCAGCTTTGAAAGAAGCCAACGATGAGTAACATACCTGCCATAATGGCAAAATAAATGAGGGCACGAGCATCAATTGTCATACTGATTTCCCCTTAAATAAACCTGTTGGCATGAAGATTAGCACGATCACCAAGATCAAAAAGCTCACCGCGAATTTGTAGTTTGTTGCGAAAAGCTGCAACAGTTCTGTCGGTGCCATGTCATCTGGGAGAAGATAGGCAAAGAACTTTTTATAAGCGTAAGTCATCATAATCTCGGAAAAAGCCACAATGAACCCGCCACCGATCGCAGCAAACGGGATTTTATTTCACATTCATTACTGGTTGATTTGCACGCAAGAGATCAATAATTGTGAGTTTACGAAAATATCTATTCAGGTGAAAAATGTCAAAACCAATCGTAATTATCGGCGCGGGCCAATGTGGTTTAAAAGCTGTGGAGACACTGCGCCAAAACGGGTATGAAGATGCGATTGTTTTAATCGGCGATGAGACCCAGCCACCTTATCAACGACCGCCATTATCGAAGGCATTTTTAAAGGGTGAACTTGAAGAAGATCGCTTGTATCTCAAGTCTGATAATTTTTACGATGATTTTAATGTGACAACACAATTTGGCGTTTCGGCAAATTCTATCAATCGAGCTGAAAAAAGCGTTTTGCTATCAAATGGTGATACGGTCGAATACGATAAACTGTTTATATCTACCGGAACCGTTGCACGCCAAATACCACTTGAAGGTGCAGATTTAAAAGGTGTCTTCACCTTGCGAACAATCGATGACGTCAAACACTTATCTGCTGCTATCACGCCGGGTATGAAAATTGGTATTATTGGCGCGGGATATATTGGTTTGGAGGTTGCAGCTTCTCTTCGTGGACGGGGTAATGCAGTAACAGTTATTGAAGCTGCACCGCGTGTTTTAGCACGGGTCATGCCAGAGGAAATGTCAGCGTATTTCCAAGCTTTGCATGAAAGTCACGGCGTTAAATTCCATATTGGTATTGGAACAAAATCTCTCCAAGGCGATGGCAAAGTTGAAAAAATCGCACTTGAAGATGGCTCAGAAGTGCTGTGTGATATTGTCTTACTGTCTGTAGGCGCAACACCTGTGGTTGGTATTGCGCAAGCTGCAGAT
Source organism: uncultured Rhizobiaceae group bacterium (assembly GCA_905479965.1). The sequence continues at coordinate 2,389 of CAJQOR010000391.1, forward strand.
CTTGAAATAGATAATGGCATTGTGGTCAATGAGATGGCACAAACATCTGATCCTGATATTTATGCGGGCGGCGATTGTGCATCATTTTTCTCAAAAAGATATGATCGCAATATCAGATTAGAGAGCGTACAGAACGCTATTGATCAGGGTAAGATTGCCGCGCAAGCTATGTTGGGACAAGAGGTCAATTACAATCCACTACCATGGTTCTGGTCAGACCAATATAATGTGAAGTTGCAAATCGCAGGCCTGTCTCAAGGGTTTGATCGTTTAGAAATTGAGGGTGAAATGTCTGATGACAGCTTCACTGTCACTTATTTTAAACACGATAACGCAATCTGTGTGGACGCAGTTAATCAGCCGCGCGCGCACATGATGGCGCGTCGATCGCTGAACACGTAATTGGTGGGGAAGCAGAAAATATGCGTGCCAATTTTCGCCTTCAAAGACTTTTCATAGACCAACCGCTAAAGCAGGGATTGGCGATAAACCTTGAACGTGAACAAGCAAATTATCTGCTAAATGTTTTACGCTTAAAGGATGACAGTCAGCTTTTAATTTTCAATGGCAGTGATGGTGAGTGGCTTGCCAAGCTGCAACAAGAAGGCCGCAAAAAGGCGGTGCTTTTATTGCAAGAGCAAACAAGACCGCAACCTGCGCAGTCAGATTTAGTAATTCTCTTTGCACCCATCAAAGTTGGCCGTCTGGAATATATGGTGCAAAAAATGGTTGAGATGGGGGCGGGAACAATTCAACCGGTTTTCACCGATCACACACAATTGCATAAAATCAACGATAAGCGTTTGGCCGCAAATATCTTAGAAGCTGCGGAACAATGTGGTGTTTTATCAATCCCAGAAATAAAGCCAGCTCAAAAATTATCGGAACTGTTATCGCAATGGGACACATCCAGACAGATAGTTTTTTGTGATGAGGGGACCAAAACAAATAATCCTGTGGCAGAGCTAAATGCGCAAACGGCGGAAAAATTTGCACTCTTAATTGGCCCCGAAGGTGGTTTTTCGAACCAGGAGCGTGAAATTTTACGATCTTTGAAACATGTGACACCTATCCCGCTTGGGCCACGGATACTGCGTGCAGACACCGCATTGGTTGCTGCCATAGCGCTATTACAGGCGACGATTGGTGATTGGGAATAGATCACTATTTTATCAGCGGTCTTTAAAAAAAAATTACTTGCACCATATTGCTTAAAGGTTCAATCAATGAACCTAATAGATTTTATCAATGTTCATTGATTTTCATGAGCATTAGCACAGTAAATTCTGTGCAATTATAAGGGCGAAGAAATATGGCGCGGGATACAATCGATCAGACACCTCTGACATCCTACGAGCAAATGGTTGCGTATCTAGAGGCCGGTAACAAACCAAAAGAAGATTTTCGGATTGGTACAGAGCACGAAAAATTCGCCTTTTTTAAAGATGATAATTCGCCGGTTCCTTATGAAGGTGAACGTTCAATTTCGGCGCTTTTAAAGGGCATGGCAGAAAAGATCGATTGGGAGCCAATCACGGATGCGGGCAATATTATTGGTTTGGCTGCAAAGTCTGGTGGTGGCGCAATATCATTGGAACCAGGTGGTCAGTTCGAATTATCTGGCGCACCTGTTGAAACTATTCACGAGACCTGTGCCGAATCAAATCTACATTTAAAGCAGCTACGCGAAATCGCTGACCCAATGGGAATCAAGTTTTTAGGTCTTGGTGGTAGTCCAAAATGGACTTTGGAAGAAACGCCACGCATGCCAAAAAGTCGCTATGATATCATGACGAACTACATGCCAAAGGTTGGCACACAGGGCTTGGATATGATGTATCGCACTTGCACAATTCAGGTAAATTTGGATTTTAGCTCTGAACTGGATATGCGCCAAAAAATGCAAGTCAGCATGAAATTGCAGTCTTTGGCAACGGCATTATTTGCAAGTTCACCATTTACCAATGGCAAGCCAAATGGACTATTGTCATGGCGTGGGGACATTTGGCGCGATACTGATAATGCGCGCGCAGGTATATTACCAAGTGTATTTGAAGATAGCTTTTCATTTGAAAAATACACCGATTGGGCGCTCGATGTGCCTATGTATTTTATTCTGCGCAATGGCGAATATCATGATGTAACCCATGTCACGTTTCGCCAGTTCCGCAATGGCGCATTGAAAAACGAAATCCCAGATCCTGAGCCAACGCTTGGCGATTGGACGAACCACCTTTCAACCGTGTTCCCAGATGTACGCTTAAAACAATTCATCGAAATGCGCGGTGCAGATGGTGGACCATGGCGCCGCATTTGCGCGCTGCCGGCTTTCTGGGTCGGTTTGCTATATGATGATCAAGCGCTGCAAGATGCAATTGAGCTGACAAAAGACTGGTCATATGAAGATGTTTTGGGCATGCGTGATCAAGTGCCGCGTGATGGCTTGAAAAGCCACATAGCGGGTCGTTCGCTTTTAGATGTTGCACGCGATACGCTTGGCATTGCTAAAGCTGGTCTTAAATCCCGCAATATTCTAAATGCTTCTGGTAATGATGAAACACATTTCCTTGAGCCACTGCAGGAAGTTGTTGCCCGCGGCACAACACCAGCTGAGGTCAAACTCGCGCTTTATCATGGACGCTGGAACAATAGCGTTGATCCAATCTTTGATGAGTTCGCATATTAATCGCAATACTCTCGACTTGCGCTCTTGCCGTGTTAATATCATCATAGAGGGCAAGACATATTAATTTGTAACGGGAGAGATAATCATGATGCCACTATTTGACATGCTCAATAATGCGCAAAACGGTGACGCGATGAAAGGGATCGCAAAACAGTTTGGTTTAGATGAAAATCAAATGAACAAAACTGTTGAAGCCCTAATGCCCGCCTTCTCGACCGGTTTGAAACGCAATACGCAAACACCGGATGCTATGAGCAACTTCATGAAAGCTCTATCATCGGGCAATCACGCGCAATATTTTGAAGATATGACGAAGGCTGCATCACCTGAAGGCATGGCCGATGGCAATAATATTTTAGGTCATTTGTTCGGTTCAAAAGATGTAAGTCGGGCGGTTGCAGCGCAGGCTGAAGCTGCATCTGGTGTTGGCCAAGATGTGATCAAACAATTATTACCTATCCTGGCGACCACAATAATGGGTGGCATGTTCAATCAGACCAATGATTCGATGAAAGCCATGAGTGGCGGAAATGGTAATGTATTTGGTGATCTCATTGGACAAATGATGGGCGCTGGCCAAAGTGGTGGCACTGCACAATCTGCCAGTAACAACCCCTTTGGTGACCTTATGGGGCAAATGATGGGCGAAGGCCAGGGTAGTGCTCAAAACAATCCTCTCGGTCAAATTCTAGGCGGTCTCATGGGTGGCAGCGCTCAAAAGGGCGGTCAGAATAACCCGCTTGGCCAGATGATGGAGGGCATGTTTGGCGGAGCAACACAGCAAAAGCAACCCGAAGCTGCTCCGGCTAACCCGTATGATGATTTATTTGGAAAAATGTTTGATACAGGCCGTGTCGTGCAGGATGAATATCAGAAAAATGTAGACGGCATTTTTGACCAATATCTTGGTGGTATGAACAAAAAATAACAGCTAGCAATTAAAAAAGCCCGATTATCTGGGGAAGACAACCGGGCAGAAATGCAGGTCACAGGGCCGCGACCCGCTAGGGGACAAGTCCAAACTTCAACGTGTGTTAAAGCCTTTGATTAGGTTTTCATTTGACGATTGCGATAATGCGAGCGTTTTGCCAGTTCTGACGTTGGGTCGATGAACAGCCCTGCAGAACGGATAAATCGCAAATCTTCGCGCGTTAAGCCCATATCTTTAAGCTGATGATCGCTTACAGTAAGCAGTCGGTTCGCGGCACGCCGATTTTTCGTCGATTTAACGAGTTTTGTAAATGTTGAGATCGCGCCATTCAGCCAGATTGATACTATGCTTTTATCCGGCTGGATGGATTGATCAACGCAAAAACTATGGTCTTTATTCAAAGCAGTCATGAGTGTCACTCCATCTTGTTAGGGTTAAAATTACTGCATGTGATATATATGTCAGATCCCTATTGATCATTCCAACGAATATTTCTAATGTTATTTATCAAATAAATTGATGGATAGAATTATGGCCGCACCATTAGACCTTGATCAGTTGAAAACATTTATAGCAATCGCAGAGACGGGTAGCTTCACGCGTGCAGCTGATCGCGTGTTTAAAACGCAGTCCGCAGTGTCCATGCAAATGCGCCGTCTTGAGGAACGTATTGGCCAACCAATTTTCATCAAAGATGGTCGTATCAACCGCTTAAGCGATGATGGTGAGAAGCTTCTCAATTATGCGCGTAAGATGTTGAAATTAAATGATGAAACGATTAACGCATTTGCTGAAGAACAGCTTGAAATGCGCGCAAGTTTCGGTACTCTAATCTCAGTATTCTCAAGCAGGATGAAACGCGGCGTGGTTTCATCGCGATCACTATAAACGCATGCTTCGTCGCTAGCTTTTTCAAGCTCAGCTAAGATTTCAATCTGGTTTCGACCTGGTCTAAACGCGCGCATTGGCAATTCAATGCGACGATCTTCAAACACTTCACCATCGGTATCACGCATTGGCAAACTGGTAACGATCTGACCGTTTACACGAACAAGCAACTGCGATTGCGGGTTTAGACCCGGTGATGTCGCTGCATGCAGACCTAAATCAATCGTTGCGTATTCTGCTGGATAAAAATCTGCAGGTAAGACTAGATCAAAGTTTGTTCTAAACAAG
>CAJQOR010000392.1 GCA_905479965.1 uncultured Rhizobiaceae group bacterium
CAAGGCCGATGCCGCTTGTTGAACCTGTAATAATCGCAGTTTTAGTCATCTCTCATCCCCTGATTTCAGCTACGCAGCACACATTTACATCTATAGTTATATTGCATTGCAGCATTTACAAGGATTTTCTGAAAAAGAAAAGCTTTTGACCTTCAATTTTCCGTCAACGATCTCATTGCATCCCTCACGTAAATGTGGCTTGTTGTAAAAGGCGTAAAGCTTTATAAATCAACGCTAAAACAAATGAATCACATTTTGGGACACAAAATTCGTTTCAAAACCTTCAATAAAGGCATACGCATTGTTTAGATCGTTTTTCCCCGACCCCAAACTCTTCTTCTGGTCCGCACTAGTTTGGACGGCATTGGCCATCGGCATTTGGTTTGGAATATTTGAGGGAAATGAAGGCATGCTTGAAGCAATGTCGGCATACACTCCCGGTGCCGTTGAGGGTGAACGACCACCATTTTTAACACCAGACAAATTACTGATCTATATCTATATGGCTGTAGCCGGATTTAGTTTCGCAGTTATCTGGATGTTTTTGGATAAAAACAAGTGGTCGCGTTGGTCGGTATTGGGGTCAACAATCATTATGCTTGTCACCTATTACAATGTGCAGATTTCCGTTTTCCTCAATGATTGGTATGGCGGTTTTTATGATCTGTTGCAAAAAGCGTTGTCAGAAGCTGGCGCTGTGACTTTAAATGAATTTTATAGCGAGTTACTGACAGTTGCTCCAATCTTGTTGGTCAATATCACAGTTCTGGTTTTATTGGATTTCTTCGTCTCCCACTATGTTTTCCGCTGGCGTACAGCCATGAACAACTATTTTATGGACCATTGGGCTAAGCTTCGCCACATTGAAGGCGCCGCGCAACGTGTTCAGGAAGATACTCAGCGCTTTGCGCGTATAGTCGAAGGATTAGGAGTTTCATTTGTCCGATCCATGATGACATTGATTGCGTTCTTACCGCTGCTCTACACCTTGTCTGAAAAAGTTACTGAATTGCCGTTCTTTGGTCCCGTTGATGGCGCTATGGTTTATGTTGCAATCATGTCAGCTTTGTTGGGAACGGTTTTGTTAGCAATTGTTGGCATCAAACTGCCTGGGCTTGAATTTAACAACCAAAAAGTAGAAGCAGCTTATCGTAAGGAGTTGGTCTACGGAGAAGATCGCGAAGATCGCGCGCAGCCTGCGACGGTTAGAGAGCTTTATGATGGTGTGCGGAAAAATTACTACCGTCTTTATTTCAACTATCTATATTTCAATGTGGCTCGTTTTGCGTATCTTCAAGGGTCGAGTTTTATCCCTTTCATTGCTTTGGGTCCGACAATCGTGTCTGGTACCATCACGCTTGGTATTTTCACACAGATCAATAATGCCTTTGACCGTGTGGAAGAAAGTTTCAAATTCTTCGCCAATGTTTGGACGACCATCATTGACCTGATTTCGATCTATAAACGTCTCATCTCGTTTGAGAAAATTATCTATCAAGATGAAGACACACAAGGTGATGTATCTGCAGCACCTGCAGAGTAAATCTAGTTATTTTCTTGATTAGCTATTGTTGGCGCGCTTTTGATGAAGGCGCGTCAACGCTTCTTGGTAGGTAATACAATCGACATCTGGCATTGCGCAGGTGTCTTGCGCAAAGCGTTCGAGCGCGCGCCAATAAGCGCCTGCATTCATTTCAACAAAGTGAAATCCCATCTGCAACGGAACGCGTGCCCCATTATATTCTTTATCAAATGCAGCTTTAAACGCTTGGTAACTGCGCTCTTCAAAAACGTGGGTTAGTTCGGGGTTATCCTTGGCTTTAGAATGACGGACATAAAGATTGTAGTCCATCGCGATAATCTTCTTTGAAGATGGCCCTTCCGGTATCAGCGGTAAAGCAAACTTCGTCACAGTATCTAACTTTGGTAAGATCGGTCCATTTGAAACCGTGCTCGCATCATAGGTAAAGTTATTCGCTTCAAGGGAGGCAAAGAGATTTTTACTGTGGGACAGATAGGGCGCACGGAAACCTTTAATCTCATTGATCGCAAAGTTTTGCCATTCTTGAGGTTCCTGATCGCCAAAACCATTTCGCATCCATGCGGAACTTAAAATATCGCGAAATTGGTCAAATTCTGCGTTCCATTCATTAACTGACCAAGCCTTACCATCAAAGTGCCCACACCCATGATTGGCCATTTCATGACCTTCGGCGCGCGCGCGCCAAATATGTTCAAGGCGCGTATTAATTTCGTTTTGTGTTTGTGCGAAGCCGACATTGGAAAGACCCAGGCTATTTTTTGGGGAGCGATAAAAACCACGTGCATCATCTTTGGTGATTAAAAAAGCGCAGGATAGAAAGTAGGTGAATTTTGCATCCACGCGTTTTGCCATCTGACGACTTTTGTCCCAGAGCGCGTTATTATGCGCGCCATCAAAGGAAATTAGGACGATCTGGGGTGCTTTCTCTTGTGCAAAAGTGCCGTTTGCAGCGGAAAAAAAACAGCAACACGACAACAATAATTTTGTGAAAACACGCACTCTAATGCACTCCAACAAATCAGTTTACCTTTGGCTCTTCATTAGCAATAAAATTGCGGCGATGAAATGACATGTGATCAATGCAACATCAAATTGCATTGGCGTATTGTTTCAATATAGTGTTAACTGAATATGCGAGTTGGCTTCTAAATTAAATTTAAGAAACTTATGCAGCTGAATAATTAGCCTTAATGCGGCTTATATTCACGACGATTGACAAAAAGATCATGTCGTATCGCCAATTAAATAATATGATAAATTGCACAAATTTAGGTGAAATCACCGAATATGATCATAAATTTGGTCTGAAATGGTCGTTATTTTTAACTGTTTGGGAAATCAGTCCTTAAAATTTGTTGTAATGTTTAAATGGAGTTTTCTAAATGCGTAGATGATCAAGTTCAAACGCCGATTATCTGCAATTTGGGGATTTTTAACAGGGAATGGGGATAGACATAAAGGGGAACAAACAATGTCTACAAAACTAGTGGTCGGCCTTGATGGTCATAGTTCTGGCCAACGCGCTCTTGCGCATGCCACCAAACTAGCTGGTCAAATCGGCAGTTGCGAAATATTGGTTGCTTACATCGTTGAGTGGTCACCGTTTTCGTTTCAAACAGCAGAAGAAAATGCAGCCCGTCACAAGCGTCGGGAAGAAGAAATTTCAACAGCAATGGAGCGTGTGGTAGATCCTGCGGTCAAGCAACTTGCGGGCGCAGGTATGAGTGCTAGAGGTATCGTCAAGCATGGCGATGTCGCTGAGACTTTAAATCGAATTTCTGTTGAAGAAGGTGCCGATCAAATCATCGTTGCGCGTTCGTCTGAGGGTGGCATTTCAAATCGTATTTTTGGGAGTTCAACTTCCAATCTTGTGATGAGCGCATCTGTACCAGTGACTGTGGTGAATTAGGGAATTTGATCATGAAAAATTTAACAAAACTAACAGCAGCTGCGATGACAATATTATCTGCAGCATCACCTGCTTTTGCTCAGGATGCAATGTCGCTTGATCAAAAAGTAAATGAAGTATTTGCCTCCGTTACAGGGCCATTTGTCAGTCTCATCTTTGCGCCGATACCCGGCACATCCTTTCCATGGATTGTGATGTGGCTTGTTATCGCTGCAACAGTTTTCACGCTCTATTTTGGCTTTGTTCAGTTTCGCTTTTTCAAGCACGCTGTCAGCCTTGTAAAAGGTGATTATTCTGACCCGAACAATGCGGGTGAGGTTAGCCACTTCCAAGCTTTAGCCACAGCATTATCTGGCACAGTTGGTTTGGGGAATATCGCAGGTGTCGCTGTCGCGGTTGGCATCGGTGGACCAGGTGCAACATTTTGGATGATTTTAGCTGGCCTTTTGGGCATGGCATCCAAGTTCACTGAATGTACTTTGGGTGTGAAATACCGCAATGAATATCCAGATGGCACCGTCTCTGGTGGCCCGATGTATTATATTTCCAAGGGCTTTAAAGAGCTCGGGTTGCCTGGCGGCAAATTCCTTGCGGTACTTTTCTCAATATTCTGTATTTTGGGCGCGTTAGGTGGCGGAAATATGTTCCAAGCCAACCAAGCACATGCACAAATCAGCGGTATCTTTGGTGATTATCCAGGTTGGATCACAGGTCTTGTATTTGCAGGCGTTGTGTTTGCTGTCATCGTTGGCGGTATTAAATCTATCGCGAGTGTGACTGAAAAAGTTGTTCCATTCATGGGTATATTATATGTCGGTGCAGCTCTGATCATTCTGCTTGTAAACTACGACAAAATCGGTTGGGCGTTCGGACAGATTTTTGAAGGTGCTTTCACAGGATTAGGTGTTGCCGGTGGTTTCGTTGGGGCGCTTATTCAAGGGTTTAAACGCGCTGCATTTTCCAACGAAGCTGGTGTTGGTTCCGCGGCGATTGCTCACTCTGCGGTGAAAACCAATGAGCCAATCACAGAAGGCTTTGTTTCGCTTTTAGAGCCACTCATTGATACGGTTGTTATCTGCACTATGACCGCATTGGTTATCACGATCTCTGGTCAATTGATGATGGATAGTGAGACCGGCAAATTCATCCTCAATGAAGCAGGTAATGCTATTCAAACAGTCGGCGGTACATCTGGTGTGTCATTAACGTCTGCAGCATTTGGTGCATCCATCTCGTGGTTCCCATATGTATTGGCAATTGCGGTGGTTCTCTTTGCATTTTCAACCATGATTTCATGGTCATATTATGGATTGAAAAGCTGGACTTATCTCTTTGGTGAGGGAAAACGTTCTGAACTAACATTCAAAGTCATTTTCTGTATCTTCATTGTCATTGGCGCAGCCGCCAGCCTTGGCCCTGTCATCGATTTCTCTGATGCTGCAATCTTTGCAATGGCGGTGGTGAACATCTTTGCATTATACTTCTTGATGAAACTGGTGAGAAAAGAACTTGCTTCTTATGCATCGCGCTTATCATCCGGTGAAATCAAAAAGTTTAAAGCTTAAGAGCTCAAAAACTCATAACAAAATAGAAAAAGGGCAGCCTCATCGCTGCCCTTCTTTAGTTATGCAAAACCGGATGTAATTTGCAAAACTCAATTGGCTTTGCCTAAATGTTCCAAACAAAACCTGTTGCCTCTTCTGAAACTGTCCAGAGCTTGCTCATGACAGCTTTATCATATGCGTATGATTCTAGCTTGCCTTCGCCAACAGGCCCACCTGTTTCCATGCGCCCTGTGGGACCATAAAAC
>CAJQOR010000393.1 GCA_905479965.1 uncultured Rhizobiaceae group bacterium
GATCACGGAAATGCCAGCGGTATCCACAGCTGCTGGGTTTTCACCAACAGCGCGCAATCGCAATCCAAAACGGGTTCTAAAGAGCACCCACCAGGTAAATGGTACCAATGCAAAGGCCAAGTAAGTTAAGGCGAAATGGCCAGATAAAAGATCTGAATATATTGGTCCAAGAATAGGAATATCAGCTAATTCTGCGGCAAATGGCAATTCAATCGCATTAAACTTTGCATCTGAGCTTAGGGAAGGTGTGCGTCCACCTTGGCGGAACCATGCTTGGCCTAAAATCACCGTTGCACCGGCTGCGATAAAGTTGATCGCAACACCCGATACAATTTGATTTCCACGTTGCGTGATAGACGCAAATGCGTGGATCAACGCAAAAGCCATCGAGACGATAACAGCTCCCAATAGGCCAAATAAAGCAGATTCATAAAGGCTGGCGATTGCAGCACCTGCAAAAGCACCGGCGAGCATTTTACCCTCAAGACCGATATCAAACACCCCGGAGCGTTCAGAATAAAGTCCGGCAAGAGCTGCGAAAATCAATGGGACAGAGAGCCGAATTGTTGATTGCAGGACGAGAATACTTGTTTCAAAAAATTCCATGTTACTCTCCCGCTTCTATCGCATTTGAAGAATTTTGTTTCTGCAAATTGGCAAAGAACATCACAATAAACGGTCGGAACATATTTTCCAGCGCACCTGCAAACAAGATCACCAACCCTTGGATGATCACAATCATGTCTCGTGAAATATTAGGCATTTCAAATGAAATTTCAGCACCACCTTGATATAAAACACCAAACAAAATCGCTGCAGGGATAATGCCTGCGGGATGGTTCCTGCCCATGAGCGCCACAGCAATTCCTACAAAACCGGCACCTGCAACAAAGTCGAGCTGCATTTGATGTTGATCACCCATAATCGGGTTTAACGCCATCATGCCAGCCAAACCGCCTGAAATCATCATTGTAATAATGATAACGCGGGTTTCATTGATGCCGGCATATTTTGCAGCTGTTGGGCTAAAGCCACGGGTTCGAATTTCATAACCAAGGCGGGTGCGCCAAATAATGACCCACACAACAAAAGCAGCCAAAAGTGATAACAGAAACGATATATTAAGTGGTGCAGCACCAGTGCGAATACCAAAGAGACCAAACAACCAATCAAGGCGAGGCAATTGGCCACCTTCAACAAATCCGCGTGTTTGCGGTGCCATGGTGCCATCCGGTTTAAACACATCCACCAGCAGATAGATCATCAAGCTTGCTGCAATGAAATTAAACATGATCGTCGTGATCACGATATGGCTTCCGCGTTTGGCCTGCAAATATGCAGGGATGAAGGCCCATAGAGCGCCGAAAATTGCAGCGCCGACAATGGCAATTGGGAACACTAAATACCACGGCAGTGTGGAATCAAACGCCAGACACGCAAGTGCAACGCCAATGCCGCCAATATACGCCTGACCTTCACTTCCGATATTAAACAATCCGCAGTGAATAGCGATAGCAACAGAAAGGCCTGTGAAAACAAAGCTTGTCGCGTAGAAAAGTGTATAGCCAATCCCTTCGCCATAACCAAACGCGCCTTTAATCAAAAGACCTGCGGCTTGAAGAGGGCTTTCGTCTGCAAGCCACACAACAAGACCAGAGATTAAGAATGCGACTAGAATATTGATGACGGGTATGAGCCCAAAATCAACCCATTTTGGCAGTTTTGCATATGGTGCAGCCATTATCCTGCCTCCCCGTTTTGTAGCGTGCTTTGTCCAGGGTTTGGTGTTGAGCTATCGCTATCTTCAATACCTGCCATAAGAAGGCCAAATGCCCCTTCCTCTGTTTCAGGCGTACGTTCACCAACAATCTTGCCGTCAAACATCACAAGCACTCGGTCTGCGAGCGATCGGATCTCATCAAGTTCAACAGAAATGAGCAAAATAGCTTTTCCCGCATCGCGCATTTCAATGATGCGTCGATGGATAAACTCAATCGCACCCACATCCACACCCCGCGTTGGTTGGCCAACGATTAAAACTTCAGGATTGGTTTCAATCTCGCGGGCAATCACGATCTTTTGTTGATTTCCGCCAGAGAAATTTGCCGTTTTCAAACGGTTGTTTGGCGGACGAATATCGTATTTCTCAATTTTTTCATTCGCATCTTTGCGGATGTTTTCAATATCAAGAAAAATGCCCTTGTTATATTCAGGACGTTGGTGGATGCCCAAAATTGAGTTTTCAGCTTCTTCAAAAGACAGCACGAGACCCATATGATGGCGGTCTTCAGGAACATGAGCCATGCCGCGATCACGCATATCAGATGGCGTGCTTCCACCTGTGACCCCGATCGGTTCTCCGTTTAAAATGATGCGTCCAGATTCAGCGTGTTCAATACCTGTAATACATTCCATCAGCTCGGATTGACCGTTGCCAGCAACACCTGCAATCCCAACAATTTCACCTGCGCGAACGTCAAAGGATACGTCCTTAACCATCGGAACACCGCGTCCGTCGCGGACATTTAGGTTTTCAACTTTAAGTACAACGTCTTTCGGATCAGCGGGGCCTTTTTCGACCTGCAATAGAACGCGTCGACCCACCATCAATTCGGCAAGCTCTTCAACATTTGTGTCTTTTGTCGTGCGCGTAGCAACCATTTCGCCGCGGCGCATTACAGAAACATCGTCGGTGATTGCCATGATTTCACGCAGTTTGTGCGTAATTAAAATAATGGTTTTGCCTTGTTGTTTTAAAAGCTCAAGAATTTCGAATAGTTGATCAGCTTCCGCGGGCGTTAAAACACCTGTTGGTTCATCTAGGATTAAGATATCCGCCCCACGATAAAGCGTTTTTAAAATCTCTACGCGCTGCTGTACGCCAATTGGCACATCTTCAATAATCGCATCGGGATCAACATCCAATCCATATTCATCACTTAACCGCTTGAGCTCTTTACGAGCATTTGCGATGCCTGAATTGAGCAATTGCCCACCTTCAGCGCCAAGGATGATGTTTTCCAAAATTGAGAAATTTTCAACAAGCATAAAATGCTGGTGAACCATACCGATGCCAGCTGCGATCGCGGCATTGGAGTCTTTTATGGTTGTTGTGTTGCCATCGATGAGAATATGACCGCTATCGGCGTGATAAAACCCATAAAGGATCGACATCAGCGTGGATTTACCTGCACCATTTTCGCCAATAATGCCGTGGATGGTTCCTTTTGAAACCTTCAGGTCAATATCTTTGTTGGCATGAACAGGTCCGAAGCTTTTGTTTATTTTTTGAAGCTCAATAGCAAAATTATTCATGTAACGCCTATATTTTTCTTTACTCTCGACAGTTTAGAGGCTTTTGTCCAGACGGAAATTTAAAGCACCCACGAATTAAGCATCAAAGAGGTTATGTGAAGCCATGGATGAAAATCGGATCGTGAAAATGGAAGAATTGATTGCACACCAGTCCCAGCAAATCGAAGATTTGTCCGACCAGTTAGCGAAGCAATGGACAAGTATCGACAAACTAACGCGAAAGCTTGATGATCTGTCTGAGCATTATGCTGACCTTGAAGAGCAAGTGGGTGCACCTGCGGCGACAAAGCCTCCCCATTATTAAACGTCCCCGGTCTTAATTATGACCTTGTTATTATAAAAGGCCGCCACGAAATGAATCTGCGGCGGCCTTTTAAAACGTCTATATACTAGTATGGGCAGTTATTGTCAGACATGTAGTCGTGAACAGTTACATTGCCTGCAATAATGTCAGCTTTGGTAGCTTCAATTTTTGCTTTCATGTCGTCAGATACAAGTGAAGCATTGTTGTCGTCCATAGCGTATCCAACACCACCACTTTCAAGTCCTAGGACACTGAAACCGTAAGAGAAGCTATCGTTGTTGGCGTCCATAAATGCATTGTAAACTGCAACATCAACGCGTTTAAGCATAGACGTTAGAACAGAACCGGGATGCATGCCATTTTGGTTTGAATCCACACCAATTCCCAAGATACCGGAATCAGCTGCAGTTTGAAGAACTGCAATGCCTGTACCACCAGCGGCTTGGAAAACAACGTCAGAACCTTGGTCCACTTGAGATTTCGTGATCTCAGCACCTTTAGTTTGGTTGTTCCATGCTTCAGGTGTTGTACCCGTCATAGTTTCAATGATTTTGATGTCGGGATTTGCAGCTTTAGCGCCACCAACATAACCACATGCAAAACTGCGGATTAGTGGAATATCCATGCCGCCAACGAAGCTGACAGTACCTGTTTTAGATGCAAGTGCTGCCATCATACCAACAAGGTATGAACCTTCGTGTT
>CAJQOR010000394.1 GCA_905479965.1 uncultured Rhizobiaceae group bacterium
ATCATCATCTCGGCCATCAATCATTGCGGTTTGCACTTCAAGTAGGTTTAAGAGCGGCTCACTCTCTTCATCAAGCAGGCTTTTACTTTGCTTGGTAAGTTTTTTGGCCATTGTAGCATCGCCAGCACCAGCTGCGATTAAGCCCTCAGATAATGCCTTGTAGCCCCGGTCACGTTTGCGGGTTTTGAAGAATTTGGACATGATCTCAGGTGATGTCAAAACCACCTTGATGATCCACCATGTCAGCATTACAAATACGATGATTGCAACGATAATACTCACAGCAGTCATAAGTGAAAGTTCAATTTGCTGACCTTGCCAATTGATCAGCATTTCACCGGGCCGATCAGCTAGCCATGCAAAACCAACACCCATTGCAAGAACAATTACAAAAAATATGAGACCTTTAATCATACGCTTTTACCTTAACCTGCTGTCGCAGGGCGTGCCTGCAAGAGTTGACCAGCAAGTTTTTCAGCAGTAATGCGGGCTTGCAATTGATCAGAATAGTTTTGTGATACGGCTTTACTTGCATCGGACAGTTTTTGCCATTCGCTCATAGCGCTTTCAAGATCGCTAGATAAAAGGCGCTGTTCCATGCGCGCAACGATCGCTTCTGCAGTGTCACCTTCAACGTCGCCAACCTGACGGATCTTGACCATGTTCGCTGCACTATCAAGCAGACGTGTCATAATATCTGTTTCCGCGTCTGCAGGCTTATCTGCGCCGATAATTTGATTTGCGATTGTATTAAATTGCTGGAGTAAATCAGCGCGCGACAGCACACCTTGTTCTGCAATTGTTTGCAACTCGCTTAGCGCTGGGTTTTCAGCATCTAGCTGCGCATATGCATCAAGCTCAACGGTAAATCGCCCACCTCGATCGATAGCATTTTTGACGGTAACTGCCGCAAGAGAACGTGCAATAGGCACATCGCTTTGTGATTTTGCAAGTGCTGTTTCAGCCATTTCTAAACGCGACTGCATGTCGACGATTGCCTGCGCGGTTGCTTCATCTGCCGAAGATGCTTGCGCGGTTGTCTCAACCAACATTTTTAAGCTGTTGATCTCAGTTGCTTGCGCAGCACTTAATGCGACAAGATTTGAGATTTCATCTTGCAAATCTTCTGGTAACGCACCGGAATTTTCCAAACCAGTGGTGGGCGTTTGTTCGATGTTGATGATCGTTGATGACATCTCATCAAGGCGTGCGTTGATCGTGCTAATCGCGTCAAGGGCACCTGCGTTATCGTTTTGAACCAGAGTTTCAAGTGCATCAATACGGGTGGTCAACGCCGACAAGTTGCTCACAAGAGATGCTGAATCAGACGTGCTTTGTTCTGATAATTTCGTATCAAGTGCTATTAAATTTTGTTCTAGGCCGCTGATTTTTTCAGATACTTCAGTGCTGATTTGCGGTGCTGCGTTTTGCATGGCTGGAAGTACACCTGCCCATTGCAACCCTGCACCACCTGCAAGTGCGATAACTGCACCGATAATACCTGCGCTAACTGGCGAAGATGATTTTTTTGAAGGTTCTGATTTTACATCTTCGTTTTCTTCAGAGTTTTGCGCCTCAGATTCACCGGATTGCGGATCATCATTTGAAACTGGATCGGTTGAAGCTGCCGTCTCGCTCTCCAGATTTTCCTCATCAAGGGTGCTTACATCCTTTGAATCTAGGTCAATTGTCTTGCCTTCATCGGAAGTTTTGGAGTGTCGAGGTGTCTTGACCATGTTCTATCATCTCTTAAAGTGTCAAAGTGGGAATAACCTTGACTGGTAATTTAATATAAATCTATCAGCCAATACAGGCTAAAAGATGTGTTTCATTCGGTTTTTCCGCAATGACAGCTTGATCAGCAAAATGCCTTGGGATCGTGCCTGCAATCTCCCTGCTTAAACACCCAAATCGCATGTTTGTAAACAAGTTGTGCTGCAATTCATCTTCAATCGCGAAGAAACGCCGCACAGCGCTCTTGGCGTAAAACAGAACAATATCAATATGGTTATTCTCTAACGTATTTTGAAGGCTTTGATCAGATATTTGATCGACCATTTCATATGAGATGATTGGTCTGAGATAAATATCGGTCTGGTCAAGTGCTTCTTCCAGATCAGGTGTGCGTTTTTCAAGCGTAAAATAATAGAGCGGTGCAAGAGCTGTCGAATTGATTTTTCCGCTGTCTTGATCAAAGATGATGTCCTTTGCCAATGATTTTCCACCGCCTTCGCCACATGTTACGTCACAAAAGCCCATCTCTTTTGCGATTTCTGCGGTCCTTACCCCAACGCAATAGGTTGGTAAGTTTAATAAGGATTGATCCAAATTTATGCTCGTATTTAAGCACCGAATTGCATTTGCGCTGGTGAACACAAAGCCTGAAGTCTCATTAAATGATGGTAGATTAATATCTGATTGGCAGACGCACTTTTTTAAGGGAAGAAGCACCGGCTGATGGCCTAGTTCTTGAATTTTACGCGCGGTTTCCGATGCAGCAGGCTCAGATCTTAATATAAGTATCTGCGCCATGTTCCATTACCCCCAACCATCAAAAAATGATGTGCCAGCCTCATCGCGAAGCTTATCTCCGGCATTTTGACCTAACGTTTCAGCATTCTCGGTTTTGCCTTGGGATTTTATATCAAAAACCGTTTGTCCGTCCGGTGTCAGGATCATTCCAGAAAAATTGATCATGTCATCATCAATTGTTGCATAACCTGCAATTGGTGTGCGGCAAGACCCATCGAGCGATCTTAAAAAGGCACGTTCGCATAAAAGCGCTTCATGTGTAGGTTGATGGTCGATCAGCGCAAGAAGTTCATCAATTTTTTTATCGCCAATTCGGCTCTCAATGCAGATCGCGCCTTGCCCTGGAGCTGTTAGAAAATTAGATACATCCAAAATTTCAGTAGCTTTATCTTCGATACCCAGGCGCTTCATTCCAGCATAAGCAAGGAGTGTCGCATCGACTTGACCCTCTGCAAGTTTACGTAA
>CAJQOR010000395.1 GCA_905479965.1 uncultured Rhizobiaceae group bacterium
GTAGAAAAACAACACCAGAAATACGATTTGCCAGAATATGCCGTGCCCAATTTCACCAAAAGAAGACAATGTAAACCCACCGATCAATGCGCTCACCAAGGCACCAATACTCCAAAAACCATGGCAGGATGACATAATGGGAAAGCCATGCTGCTTTTCTACTTCAATCACGTTGGAATTCATCGCCACATCCATGCCCGCCCATGTCGCGCCGAACAGGAACATCACCACGACGGCAGACCAAAATTCAGGAACTAACGTCAAACAAGGGATGCCAAACGCGCAAATAAACGCGAGATATTTAAGCGGCAGTCGCGTACCATTTTTGGCAATAAAAGCGCCAACAAATGGCATGCTTATGAGCGAGCCAAAACCCAGCGCCAAAATGATCAAACCAATCTGGCTTTCAGTTAAATCAAGACGTTCTTTAAACGTAGGTATCATCGGTGCCCATGCACCAATGAGCATGCCATTTATAAAAAAGAGGACGGAAACTGCGAGACGCGCAGTTGGCATCGGGCCGAGAATTTTTTGCATAGGGATAACCAAGAAATCGAAGTTAGCTGTCAGCTAAACACCATTATTGAATACTTGGCAATCACTGTTTTTTGTTACGTCAATTAAGTGACTGTTGCGTAAAAGCACGTAATCCAGCACAAAAGTTTAATCCCACGTCCGTTATATCCCCATAAGCAGGAGCAAGCTTAAATGCGGGAAATGGAGGTTTCGTGCCAAATGCAGAAGTATTGCTTAGGTAAAGGTTTAAGGAACTCGCTGCTGATGCAACTTATAATATAATTAGGGAAAAATACTAGATTTTCAACGGTTCAAAGTTGTATTTTAGCGTGTGTTAATAAATTTTTTATCGAAAAACCTCATGATTTTTACCCAGTATCAAACTGCAACATGATGTTGTTCTGAAGGTCAATAAATGACCGTTTCGCATGGGGAACAACATGAAGCTCAATACCAAAATTTTTTTACTCGCTCCGCTCAGCATTTTAGGCATGCTGGTCGTAGCTGCAATATTTTTAACTGCAAATAATGTGATCCAAGAGCTTGATCAAAAAATTGATCAAACCAGTCACTTTAATCTTTTAAAAAGCGATATTGAAAAGAACCTTCTCCAACTCCGTCGGAATGAAAAAGACTTTCTCCTTAGGAAAGATGAGAAGTATGTAACCAGACATAGCGATCGCTCCGGTATCGTTAATCAAGAAATTGCTGAATTATCGACCCTGATTGAGAGCGAATATCCAACTCAAGCCACCGAGCTTCTTACCAATATCAAATCTGGTTTTGATAAATATGTTCAAAAATTTGGTGAACTTCACCAAACACATTTAGCATTGGGTCTAAACGAGAAAGAAGGTTTGCAAGGGCAGTTGCGAGCTGATGTTCACAACGCTGAAGCAGCACTAAAGGAAATTGATGAACCAGTTTTAACTGTTAAAATGCTTATGATGCGTCGTCATGAAAAAGACTTCATCATGCGAGGAACAGAAAAATATATTGGTCGTATAGATGATCGTGTTAGCGAATTTTTGGCGTTTGATACAAATTTGTTTGGTTCAAAAAACACCCAAAGCACCGTGAATGATTTTATTCTAGCATATCAAACATCGTTTAAAAGTTATGCTGCGACAAGCCAGAAGGAAGCGCTACTTCGTTCGGAAGTTTCAGGTTCTTATGCTGATGTGGCGCCGTTATTTACAAACCTACGTGAATTTTTGGATGAGCAAGCAGCAACACTTGTAGCTCAATCAGCACAAGCTCAAAAACAGTTCATGTTAATTTTGGGTGTTGCACTTTTGATCACTTTATTTGTAGTCGGCGGTGTTATTTACTTTGTAGCGCGCACGATCTCTGTCCCATTGAAAAAATCAGTTTCGACCTTGCAAGAATTAGCAACCGGAAACACTGACGTTGAAATCACTGACGTTGATCGAAGTGATGAAATTGGTGAGATAGCGAAAGCGATGGCAGTGTTTAAGCAAAATGCTATTGAGAAAGTTCGCACGGAACATGAAGTTGAATCCCAAAGATTGTCCCGCGAAAAAGAACGTCAGCGCAATGAAGAGATTAAAGGTGTTGAAGCTGAAAAACTCGCAACTGCAATTTCAGCGCTTGAGAAAGGACTTACTGATTTATCAGAAGGTAATTTAAACACGAGAATTACGATCCCATTTGAAGGAACCCTTGATAGCTTGCGCGTTGACTTCAACAGTTCGGTTGAAAAACTATCACAGACTATGGGTGAAATTGCCAAAGTGTCATCAACACTGCATGACAATTCAGGTGAAATCAGTCATGCAACGGAGGAATTGTCGCGCAGAACTGAAACTCAGGCTTCTTCACTTGAAGAAACATCAGCAGCACTTGATGAGATTACAGCGACCGTTCGCGAAACATCAGATCGTGCAAAAGAAGCTGCCTTAAAGGCTAAAAGTGCACGCGATGATACAGAACACTCAAGCGAAGTGGTATCCAATGCCATTTCCGCGATGGAAGGTATTGAGCAAGCGTCAGGTGATATTACAAATATCATCAATGTGATTGATGAGATTGCATTCCAGACTAATCTTCTTGCGCTTAACGCCGGTGTTGAGGCCGCTCGTGCTGGCGAAGCCGGTAAGGGGTTCGCAGTTGTGGCACAAGAAGTTCGTGAACTTGCCCAGCGTTCTGCAAGTGCTGCGAAGGAAATCAAAGACCTCATCAGCAAGTCAGGAAATGAAGTTGCAAATGGCGTGCAACTGGTTCAGGAAACCGGCAAAGTACTGGCTAAAATCTCTGAACATGTGGCTGATATTGATAGCCAGATTAGCACAATATCAGAAGGTGCATCTGAGCAGTTAACTGGCATTCAAGAAGTCAATAATGCTGTGAACTCTATGGATCAGGTGACACAACAAAATGCGGCGATGGTTGAAGAAAACACAGCCGTCACACAAGAAGTCGCCAATGGGGTCAAAGCATTGAACGGACTTATTGCAACTTTCCAAGTAAACGGCCAAAATATCAAACAGGCCGCATAACGTGTGAGGATTTCGGCACCGGTTGGTGTTGTTCATGATAAACAACACCAACCTACACCTTCTCCTGCTAAAACACAGATAAAGCAAGTTGGCATGAATTTTAGTTACAGCTAAAACTACACAAGAACTAAAAACCGTCTTTAATCTAATGGCGGTTTTATCATCTTTAAGAGCGCGTTATTCTCAAAATAATTTGGGATAAAATTATGTACTTAATAAAGCTGGATATCCCCTATGGGCCAAAAGCACGATAGCTAAATAACTCTTCAATATTCTGCTTGTTCGTCGAAAGCGGAAATGTTCTAGGCGTATAAAATCTGCTTATCCCGGCCACACTCTCAAAACATAAACGCACAAAAAAAGCACCAAGCCGTTCAGCTTGGTGCTTTTAAGTCTTTATAACTAAAAGAATGATCTACGCTTTATAGCTCACAAGCAAGTCTTTAGCGTCGATCTGATCGCCAATTTTAACAAGGACCTCGTCCAAGACGCCATCTTTTTCCGCGTGAATTGCTGTTTCCATTTTCATCGCTTCAATGGAGAGCAGAACATCGCCAGATTTTATTTCTTGCCCTGAGGAAACTGCAACCGTTGAGATAACCCCTGGCATTGGCGCGCCAACATGATTGTCATTACCCAAATCAGCTTTTGAACGCACAGCTGAACCAGCCGCACCATGCGCACGATCAATCACTTTAATACGGCGTGGCTGACCATTAAATTCGAAGAACACGGTAACCATGCCCTTCTCATCAGTTTCACCAACAGCCAAATTACGCACAACAAGCGTTTTACCTTTTTCAATCTCGACAAAGGCTTCTTCACCCGCCGGTAAACCGTAAAAATATACAGGTGTGGCAAGCGTACTGACCGGACCATAAGTTTCAGACACCAGTGCAAAATCGGTGAACACTTTTGGATACATCAGATAGGAAGCAAACTCGTTTTCGCTAATTGAACGCTCAAGCTTTGTTTCAATGTCTTTACGCTCCTGATCAAGATCGGCATCTTCCAATAAAGAACCAGGGCGAACGGTGTAAGCGTCTTCGCCTTTAAGCACTTTTTTCTGCAATGCTTCTGGCCAACCTTTTGGAGGTTGTCCCAAATCACCACGCATCATGGACACAACTGATTCAGGAAACGCGACGTCTTTGTCAGGATTTTCAACATCAGCGACAGTCAGATCTTGGCTCACCATCATCAGAGCCATATCGCCAACCACCTTTGATGACGGTGTCACTTTCACAATATCGCCAAACATCTGGTTTGCATCTGAATAGGTTTGCGCAACTTCATGCCATCGTGTTTCCA
>CAJQOR010000396.1 GCA_905479965.1 uncultured Rhizobiaceae group bacterium
GTTCTTATCCAAGAAGGGTTGTGGCCCAATTCAAGCTTTGCAAAGGGCGAAGGGATCAACACATTAACAAGTGCTGATAGTATCGCGCCCTTTGGTGGAGTTGCATTCCACGATAACAAAGTGTGGCTGAGGGCAAGCTAATTAGCAGGCGCCCTGAGCGCACTGTCATCAATCACCCGATCATATAAATGCCACGTCACGTGGCCTAAAATTGGCAGCACAAAGATAATACCAATAAAAGCTGGAGCGAGTGCCAAAAAGACCAATATTGCAATCGTTGCACCCCAAGACAGCATGACAAGGGGATTTGAGTGAACCGCTTTCACGCTCAGGATCATCGCTGAAATGAAGTCGATTTCCTTGTCCAACAAGAGCGGCATTGAAATTACGGTAAGGCTGAATAATACGGTTGCAAGCACTGCGCCCACAAGCGTGCCGATACTAATAAACAAGATGCCATTTTGTGTGGTTGTGATCACGTCAACAAAATTATCAAGCGATGAGAAGCTTTGCCATTGTAAAAACAATGCGAGCAGAAGGCGTGCTTGATAAATCCAGATCCAAAACACAAACAAAACAACAAAAGACATCCAGCCAAATTCACGTTGTTGCTGCCGAAAGATCACGAGGAAAATATCTCTCCAATTGAAGTCTTCATCTTTTTTTATACGGCGGGACATTTCGTAAAGACCAACAGCGATAAAGGGAGCCACAAGCGGGAAACCAACAGCCGCAGGCAACGTCATCCAGATACTATCAAATACGGTAAATCCCAGCACCAGCACGATACCGAAAGCTGCATATATCAACCCAAAGAACAATGACAAAAATGGCCTGCGGAAGAAATCTTTCAAGCCTGCTGAAAACGCGTACTTAATATCATTAAAAGATATTTGCCGCACTTTAAGTGCTTGCAACATTGTTAAAGGTGGCGAGCCTTGATCAGTGGTCATGAATTTCTCCTCAAATAATCCAGCGTATATTGCCGATAACGAAGCATCCTCCTCATCGCAACGCTGATGGCAGTATCACGCAAAAACCCGCAAAAATAATTGATCTATATCAAAGAAAAGGACATCCAGCAGCGCTAGTCTTTCAGTTGAACATAGCAAAAAGGGGAGAACAGCATGGTCGAGCAAATTGATAAATTGGCGCGCGTGGTCCGCGATGATGATGTGCTGCATAGCGCCGAGCAGGGCAGCGCATTCGCCAGTTCTGAAACATATTTGAGCAACAAACATCGAACGCCGGATGATATTCGCCGTATCTTTGAAAATGGTGAATACCCCTATTTGCGCAAAATGAAAAAGCCCGTTTATGAACGCAAAAAAGCGGAATTACAGGTTGAGCTTTTAAAGGCGCAGGATTGGATCAAATCATCCGGGCAAAAAGTTGTTTTGTTATTTGAAGGGCGTGATGCTGCAGGCAAGGGTGGTACGATTAAGCGTTTTATGGAGCATCTTAATCCGCGTGGTGCACGGGTGATTGCTCTAGATAAACCAACGGATCGCGAAAAATCGCAATGGTATTTCCAGCGTTATGTTCAACATCTTCCCGCCGCTGGTGAGATGGTTTTATTTGATCGGTCTTGGTATAATCGCGGCGGCGTGGAACGCGTGATGAATTTTTGCTCTCCCAACGAATATCTAGAGTTTATGCGTCAAGCGCCTGACTTTGAGCGCATGCTAACGCGCTCTGGTATTCTTCTTTGCAAATATTGGTTTTCTGTCACACAGGATGAACAAATGCGCCGCTTTAAATCGCGTGAGTTAGAGCCACTAAAAGCTTGGAAATTATCGCCGATTGACCGTTTGTCATTAAACAAGTGGGATGATTACACTGAGGCCAAAGAAGCGATGTTCTTTTATACAGATACCGCTGACGCACCTTGGACGGTTGTGAAATCAAACGATAAGAAGCGGGCGCGTCTGAACTGTATGAAACACTTTCTTGCCTCGATCCCTTACCCAAATAAAAATGAGAAAATTGTTGGTAAACCTGACCCGCTGATTGTTGGATCCAGCAGTGATGTCATTGGACGCTCACAACATATATTGGGCAAAACACTCCACCCCGATCAAAAAAGGTAAGTGTCTGCCGCATCCACACATCAAAATCATAACAGGAGAATTTATGTCCCATACACCGCATGAACTGGCCGAAGAGTTTCCCAATGATATCGGAAAGTTACATGACTTAAAGCTCGATAACGCGCATTTTGTTAAATTGGCGGACCTTTATCATGATGTAAATCGCGAGATACATCGCATTGAAACAGGAATAGAAGCAGCTTCTGAAATCCATGAGACAAGTTTACGCAAACAGCGCGTCATGCTCAAAGACCTTATCGCGGAGATGATAGGTAAAACCTAACCGTCACCGCAACTGGAACGTCGGCAATTGGGAGCTTGCCGGCGTTTTAGATCTCGTTATTTTTGACATGTTCATGTCCCCAATCGCGCAATGCAATCAAAATGGGATCAAGCGTGTGCCCTTTTTCAGTTAAGCTGTATTCGACTTTTGGCGGTACAACAGCGTAGACTTTTCGCAAAATCAAACCATCATTTTCCAATTCTCGCAATTGCTTGGTGAGCATGCGTTGCGTAACAGAACCAACTTTCCTCTTTAATTCGGAAAACCGTACTTCGCCATCCAATAGGTGGTAAAGGATAATGCCTTTCCATTTGCCACCAATCACTTCAAGTGCAGCTTCCACAGGACAGGCTTGAGAAAAATCATAATTTTTGTGGCGCAACTGGAATTCCTTTCAGTATACAAAATGTACCTATATGCCTAAAATGTACGTACTTGCTATAGAAGCTAAATATGCCTAACTGATGCTTGTTGATAAATCAACCTGATCAAAAACAAACACGAGGTTAGTTATGAAAGCTTTTGGATTTAGTGGTCCATTTTCACAAGAGGATCAAAATTATGTGCAACTGCTTGATGTTGCAACACCTGCACCAAAGGAACGCGATATTCTGGTTGAGGTAAAGGCAGTGGGGATAAATCCCGTCGATACCAAAGTGCGCGAACGCGCATCTGCCACGCCTGATGCACCGGTTATCTTAGGCTACGACGCGGCTGGAATAGTTAAAGCTGTTGGAGATAAAGCCTCACGTTTTAGCGTGGGAGATGAAGTGTTCTACGCCGGACTGGTTAGCCGAGCCGGATCATTTTCTGAGTGCCAACTGGTTGATGAGCGCATAGTTGGGTTTAAGCCCAAGTCTATTTCATACGCTAAAAGTGCTGCAATGCCTTTGACGTCGATCACAGCATGGGAGTTGCTTTTCGAACGATTTGGTATTGTTAAATCTAAAGATGCGAGCGGTGTTGTTCTCATCGTTGGCGGTGCAGGCGGTGTTGGATCAATGATGACGCAGCTAGCGAGTAAAATGACAAACCTTACCGTAATTGCGACTGCATCTCGAACCGATACAGTCGACTGGTGTAAAAAAATGGGGGCCACACACGTCATAACTCATCGTGAAAGCCTTGTGGATCAGATAAAAGCGTTGGGTATCGAGCATATTGACTATGCGGCGGGGTTAACGCGGACGGATCTGCATTTTGGAGCAATGATTGATCTGCTAAAACCTGGTGGCAAGATCGGTATAATTGATGATCCGGGCCCACTTGATGTTTCCCTAATGAAGCCAAAATCTATCTCCTTCCACTGGGAGTTTATGTTCACAAGAGCGATGTTTGAAACCGATGACATGATCGAACAAGCAAAATTGCTCGATGCGGTGAGCAATATGCTTGATGAGGGTGTCTTACAGTCAACAATGACAAAAGATTTTGGTGAAATGAATGTTGAAAACTTGAATAAAGCGCTAGTTTATCAAGCCAGCGGGGCTGCAATCGGCAAGAGTGTTCTCACCGTTTAACTCATGTCAGCAAGTCGCTCCATTCTGGGTGGCGCTTGAACCACGTGGCAGCATAGGGGCAAAGCGGTGTGATTTTCATACCATTTGCTCTCGCCTCATGCGCTGCATGTTGCACCAGTTGCGCTGCAATGCCGCCACCGCGAAACTGCGGTGGCACGCCCACATGGTCAATGACGATATGTTTTTCACCGGCATTTATGAACGTGAGATTGGCCTCTGAACCATCGCCCATTTTCTTCACATATCGGCCTTTATTGCCTCCGGTTACTTCCTTGATAATCGTCATAAATGCTCGTTTCTATGTCTCAACAATCGGGATGAATTCTTGATCATCGCCGGGCGGTAGCTTAAACCGACCATGGTTCCAATCACCTTCAATCCACGCTTGTTTTGCTGCTTCGATCTTGCCTTTCGATGATGATACAAAATTCCACCAGATATGGCGAGGGCCATTTAACGTTTCGCCTCCAAGTAAAATTAAACGCGCGCCATATGGACCAGCTTCAAGGGTCATTTGATCACCCGGTCTGAACACCATCATCTGTCCATTTTGAAATTCTTGTCCGGCGACTTTAATCGAGCCTTGGACAATATAGACACCTCTATCTTCGTGATTGTCGGGCATGGGAATTTTCGCATGAGCTTCTAAAACGGCATCAGCGTAAAACATGTCTGAATATGTTGTCACAGGTGCATTTTCACCATAGGCATTGCCCAAAATTAAGCGGACCTCTTTGCCTTCACCCTCAAGAAATGGAAGTGCAGATTCAGCTTGATGTTCAAAGCTAGCATCGTCGTCCTCGTGGTTCTCAGGAAGAGCAACCCAGGTTTGAATGCCAAAAAGGTTTGATTTTCCTTGTCTGGTTACGTCACTGGTGCGTTCTGAATGGGTCACGCCATTCCCCGCAACCATCCAGTTTACCTCCCCGGGATTAATCATCTGATTGGTGCCAAGACTATCACGGTGCTGAAACTCACCATCAAATAGATATGTCACAGTTGCCAAACCAATATGCGGGTGAGGGCGCACATCAATCCCTTCATTGGTCAAAAATTCTGCTGGTCCCATCTGGTCAAAAAACACAAATGGCCCAACCATCCGGCGCCCCGCTGCAGGAAGCGCTCTGCGAACTTCAAATGCACCAATGTCACGAGAACGCGGTACAATCAGTGTTTCGA
>CAJQOR010000397.1 GCA_905479965.1 uncultured Rhizobiaceae group bacterium
CAGAGCGGCAGCTGAAGCTGCAGTTAAAGTTAGCTTACCTGAAAATGATCGATTTTCGTTTTTTTCTAAATTAACCAAAAAAATCGCGAAATTAATAAACGGTTAGGCTTTCAATAACATTCCGGTAACGATGTTGCTGTACAAAGATATCCAGCAAACGAATATTTGCTCTCTTCGGATTAGGTACTGCGTACCGAAGTGATGTTACTACAAGCGTATTTTTGTAGAGCCGCGTAACTTGGCTAAAAAACCGTGCTGTTCTTAATTGAACAACACGGTTTTTCTTTTGCGTGATTCATTTCGTCATTTCATTGCGGAATATTCGGTGTTACTGAAATTCTCATGACAAAAGCACTTATGTTCCAAGGTACAGGCTCTGATGTTGGCAAGACAGTTCTTGTTGCCGGCTTATGCCGTTTGGCCTCAAATCGTGGCATTAGGGTTATGCCGTTTAAGCCGCAAAACATGTCCAACAATGCCGCCGTTGCAGATGATGGCGGGGAAATTGGGCGCGGGCAGTGGTTGCAAGCATTGGCTGCGCGGGTGGCCCCTTCTATTCATATGAATCCCGTTCTGTTGAAACCTCAATCTGAAATTGGCAGCCAAGTCGTCGTTCAAGGGCGTTCTTCTGGCTATGCGAAGGCGCGCGAATATAAATCTATGAAGCCGCAGCTCATGGAGGCTGTGCTTGATAGCTATCGTAATTTGGAGGCAAGTTGCGATTTAATATTTGTCGAAGGTGCAGGATCTCCTGCTGAAATTAATTTAAGAGCAGGGGATATCGCTAATATGGGCTTTGCGCGAGAAGCCGATGTGCCCGTTGTTTTAATCGGAGATATTGATCGCGGTGGCGTGATTGCATCCATCGTTGGAACGCACACTATTCTTCCCAGTGAAGACAAAGCTATGATCAAAGCCTATCTGATTAATAAGTTCAGAGGTGATGTGACCCTGTTTGACGATGGTATAAAAGCGATCGAAAGTTTCACCAACTGGCCATGCTTGGGTGTTGTGCCTTGGTTAAACGCTGTGGGCAAATTGCCTCCTGAAGATTCTGTGGCGCTTGATCATCTCATCCAATCCAATTCGGGGCAGCTAAAAATCGCAATCCCGAAATTGCCGCGCATTGCAAATTTTGATGATTTTGATCCGTTGGTTGTCGAAGAGAATGTCAATTTAAGATACGTAAAATCGGGTGAATGTTTGCCTGAAGACACTGATATCGTGATTTTGCCTGGGTCGAAATCAACGATTGCTGATCTTGAATATTTAAAAAGCGAAGGCTGGCAGCAAACTCTTGAGGCGCATCTTAATCGAAATGGTCAAATCATAGGTGTTTGTGGCGGCTATCAGATGTTGGGCCGCAAGATTTATGATCCTGAACATGTTGAGAGTGAATGTGATGAGATCGAAGGGTTTGGGCTTTTAGATATTGAAACTGAAATGGCGTCGCAAAAGATCACTGAAAATGTGATTGCTGAGACAAATGTATTTGCGGCCAGTGTCAACGGGTACGAAATTCACATTGGACAAACATCTGGTCGTGACTGTGAAAGACCATTTTCAGTCATTAATGGGAAGAATGATGGGGCCGTCAGCCTAAATGGTAAGGTGATGGGCACCTATCTGCATGGTTTGTTCACATCAGATGCTTTTCGTGAAAAACTTCTTACCTCACACGGTATTGCAAGTTCAGAGACAAATTTTGTGCAATTGGTCGATGATGCTTTAAATGAATTGGCAAATGAGCTTGATAGTTTGATTGATTTCGATCAACTCTTGAAAATTGCGTCTCGCCACTGACATTCAAAGTTTAAATTAGATTGACAGTTTGTACGGCGAGGAATATCACTTCCCAACCATTTGGTTTTTGTTCAACAGATCGTTGTGCAAAATGAAAAGGGAATGTGAGGAAGTTGACCCAATTAGGGGATTTTAATCACAGCCGAACCCGCGACTGTATAGCGACTAGGCACTTTTTTAGGTGATGCGAGGGGTTTTTGAGCCTGATCATTGCCGACTATACCACTGATATGGTGGCATGGATAACCCAGGATGAACGCCTCTATTCTCTACGAATCGTTCCCTGCCATGTCGCTGATTTCGGGAAGGTAAAAGAGTGCTGTTGGTGTGAAAGCACCTGAAATTGTGAGCCAGGAGACCTGCCAAGAGGTGTTTTTTAACCGCCCAACGCTTTGGCGAAAGCTGCGGGCATTTATGGCACGGGGATGGCTATATGATAGATATAACGCTTAGGGACCACCTTTATGGTTCCTGCTCAGTTAGTTTACATATTCTGATCAGCCGAACAGCTGATTGGAACATATAGTGAGCGAAAATCCTCTTATTTTTGTGCTAGGTGGTGCAAGGTCCGGCAAATCAGTTTTCGCCGAAGATCTGGCGCTTGCGCTTGGTCAGGCAAAATCATGTAAATGCATCTATCTCGCCACATCCCAGGTTTGGGATGACGAAATGCGCGCGCGTATTGATTTACATAAAAACAGACGTAGTGCGCAATGGGATACGGTTGAGGTTCCTTTAGAATTACCGAAAGCTCTTTTAGAGCATTCTTATAAAGAGTGTCCGATATTGGTTGATTGCCTAACGCTTTGGCTTACCAATTTGATGATGGATGGGCAGAACATCGATGCTGCGGGCGATGAACTTATCAACGCAATTTCATCAATAACTGCACCCATCATATTTGTTTCAAATGAAGTCGGGCAGGGCATTGTGACAGACAATAAAATGGCGCGTGATTTTCGAGATCATGCAGGATTATTACACCAG
>CAJQOR010000398.1 GCA_905479965.1 uncultured Rhizobiaceae group bacterium
CGATTGCGGTATCTGAAGTGCAGCCACTCGCTTATGATCAAGCAGATACAAAGCCTGCTTTGCCAACCTTAACGGCAATTATTGCCGCTGCGGTCGAGACCGATCGTAAACGTAAAGAAAATGGCGAAATTCCAACCCCGACGCTTGCTTCTGTTGCGACACCTGAAGAAAAACGAATTGATTTTGCTTCGCTTGAAACACCCGAATTACGCGCCCATAACCGGATAGATCGTACAGATCTTGGTGCAAGTGTTTCGCAAGCACTTGAAGATACGCGCAGGAGGGGGCGCCCAAATTTACGTGATGCGATTGCTGCTAAATATAAAGCCAATCCAGCAACGCTTACATTTGAGCAGATCACCATATCCAAACGCGTATTCTCGCAAGACAGTATTTTAAATATGCAACCGCCGGCAAAAGCGCCGCGCTTTGTTAATCGCTTTATGAGAAAAGCGCCTGCTGTGGTTTATGCAAACGGGTTTTCTAAGGATAACACCGATCAGCAGGGTCAGACGACATTCACAGGTAATGCCGTCAATTTTTTACCTGTCGTGAGATATGAAGAAGGCTAACATGAGCCTTGATCAATAAGTCGCTTAGTTAAAGCTATTCGTCTTCTATTCTCTCATCCTGTGGCAGCATTCCCAATGCGGCAAGATAGGTATCAAGAACAGCTTCTTGTTCCATTCTTTCATTTTGATCCAATTTGCGAATTGAAACCACTTTGCGCAAAACTTTTGTGTCGTAACCCATAGATTTTGCTTCGCCATAAACCTCTTTAATGTCATCTGCGATTGTCTTCTTTTCTTCTTCAAGGCGTTCAATACGCTCGATGAATGCTCTTAGTTGGTTGCTGGCTACACCGCCGACTTCATCTGACATGGGTCATCCTTTTTCCAGCGCGGTTTGCAACACAGATGTTGGAACCACGAATACTCATTTTAAATTTGTGCAATACCTGACTGTCAATCACCGATTGGTCAAGCAAATATGGTTGACTTAATCGTCTTTTGGTTTGTTTTCCTCAAAAGACTGCTGTTGTGAAGGGTTAGCTTCAGTTTGGTATTTAGACTTCCAATCCGAGTACGGCATACCGTAGACGATTTCTCTAGCACCTTCTTTATCAATATCCAGACCTTTTAAATCTGCTTCTTCCTTGTACCATTTGGATAAGCAGTTTCGGCAAAACCCTGATAAATTCATAAGATCGATGTTTTGTACATCGGTTCTGTTTTGTAAATGGGCGACTAACCGACGAAAGGCTGCTGCTTCTAATTGGACACGTTGTTCATCATTCATGGGTCATATTCCTTCATCGCCTTATTACCGTAATACTTTACAAATAATGATTCGTAATGTTGAAATCGATAGTTGACAGAAAATTTATCTGTGATGGATGAAAATAAGCTATACAAATAGTACAGAGCCATTTTTGTGAAAGGATTATCCTATTTTGATGTCTAGTGGTACAAAATATAATCGTTTTAAGTATGAAACGTTGACTTTGCAGGCTTTGCAGCGCAAAAGAACAACCAAGGTTTTCAATCAACTAAAATCGGGTTCATTCGTGCGTATTATGTCATCGCTAGCTCATGGTTTGTTTTCATCTAACAGACTGCTATCACCTGTCATAAAACTGTCACTGCTGACCTTCATCATGTTCTCAAATCCAATTTGGGGTGATGAAGCGCGTGCTGATTTTAGAGTCTGTAACGGAACGCAATCTCTTGTTGGGGTCGCGATAGGGTATAGAACAGCTGAAGGATGGGTTTCTGAAGGTTGGTGGCAAGTTCAACCAACGTCGTGCGAAACGCTGATTAAAGGAAAGATTGAATCCAGATTTTATTATGTCTACGCCGAAGACGCTGCTGGTGGTGGCCGTTGGGGTGGGGACATAAATATGTGTGTGTCGGATACAGAGTTCAAAATTGTCGGTGTTGAAGATTGTTTTGCTCGTGGCTTCCAACGCATGGGATTTAAAGAATATGACACTGGTCGTCAGGGGAGCTGGATGGTTCAGCTCACCGATGGTCAGGAACAACAGGGAACGCCAACGCAATGAGAAGAAAACGTAAGGTCAAAATTTTAGCTACTCTTGGCCCAGCTTCATCGGATGAAGCTACAATCCAGAAGCTTTACGAAGCAGGTGCTGATGTCTTTAGAATTAATATGAGCCATTCAAGCCATGAAGTTCTGAATGACCTCGTACAAAAAATCCGCAATGTTGAAAAAGTTTGCAAGCGCCCTATCGGAATTCTTGCTGACATCCAAGGTCCAAAATTGCGCGTTGGTATGTTTGAAGGAAATGAAGCTGCGTTAGAAATTGGCCAGACGTTCACATTAGACGGCGATGAAACACCAGGTAATAAGACGCGCGCTTATCTTCCGCACCCTGAGATTTTGGCGTCTGTTAAAGTTGGCGATCGTTTGCTTATTGATGATGGTAGACTTCAGCTTAAAGCAACGAAATGCGATGGTAAGTCGATTGTTACAGAGGTAGTTAACGGCTCTAAAATCTCCAATAAAAAAGGTGTCAGTCTTCCTGATACTGATCTTGCTGTAAGTGCGTTGACACCAAAGGATCGTTCAGACCTTGATGCTGTAATTGCAAATGGTTCTGTTGATTGGATTGCACTTTCATTCATCCAGCGTCCTGAAGATTTGATTGAAGTTCGCGAAATCGTGGGTGACAGCGCTGCGCTTATGTCTAAGATTGAAAAACCGCAAGCGCTTGAGAAAATTGATGAAATCATCGAATTGTCCGATGCAATTATGGTTGCGCGTGGTGACTTGGGTGTTGAAATGCCGTTTGAAGCGGTTCCTGGTATTCAAAAGCAGCTTACCCGTGCATGTCGTAGAGCCGGTAAGCCGGTTGTTGTTGCAACCCAGATGCTTGAATCAATGATTACTGCACCTGTGCCAACTCGTGCTGAAGTTTCTGATGTGGCAACAGCAGTGTTTGAAGGTGCTGATGCTGTAATGCTTTCAGCTGAATCTGCGGCCGGACAGTTCCCTATCGAAGCTGTTAATACAATGGCGTCTATTGCACGCAGTGTTGAACTTGATCCAACTTACACCGGTATCGCACATGCACAACGTGCAGAGCCAGATCCAACGATTGCGGATGCGATTTCTCTTGCTGCACGTCAAACTGCTGAGACGTTAGATCTGCCCGTGATCGTTTGCTATACATCGTCTGGTGCAACAGGTATTCGTGCATCTCGCGAACGCCCAAATATTCCAATTATTGCATTGTCACCTGTTATGAATACAGCGCGCAAACTTGCCATCGTTTGGGGCTTGCACAGTGTGGTAACTGAAGACGCAACTGATCTTGACGATATGGTGGATCGTGCTTGTAAAATTGCCGCTCATGAAGAGTTTGCTAAAACTGGTGACCGCATCATTATCACAGCTGGTGTGCCACTTGGTACATCTGGCGCAACCAATATGCTACGTATCGCTCACATCGGTGATGTACGCTAAATACTGATATCAGTTTTTTGAGAAACAAGATGGCGGGAAAGCTTTTGATCAAGCTCTT
>CAJQOR010000399.1 GCA_905479965.1 uncultured Rhizobiaceae group bacterium
ATGCGGAAATTTTGCGTCAATGGTCGTCTGTTCATCCAGAATTCTCATTCTTGCCGCGTAAATTCAAAATCGCAGTCACAGGTGCACCCCATGATAGAGCTGCAATCCAAGTGCATGATATTGGTCTTCAGCTTGTTAAAAACGAAGATGACGAAATCGGCTTTAAAGTCTATATTGGTGGCGGGCAGGGTAGAACACCTATGATCGCTAAGAAAGTTCGCGATTTTCTACCCGAAGAAGATTTGTTGACTTATGTAACAGCGATTATGCGCGTTTATAATCTAAACGGTCGCCGTGATAACAAATATAAAGCACGTATTAAAATCCTGGTTCACGAGACTGGCCTTGATGAATTGAAGGCGCAGATCGAAGCGGAATGGCAACATCTTAAAGATACAGATTTAAAATTGCCTGATGCGGACATTAACGCGATTACAAAATATTTTGAGAAACCAAATCTTACAGATCGCGCGGAAGGCTGGGCACAACTTGCGCAATGGAAAAAAGCTGATGCGGCATTTTCTGGCTGGATTCAACAAAATGTTGGTCCGCATCAACATCCAGATTATGGCACTGTGACGATCTCACTTAAACCAATTGGCGGTGTTCCGGGCGACGCAACAGATGCGCAGATGGATTTAATCGCAGATCTTGCAGAAGAGTTCGGACATCATGAAATTCGCGTCACACATGAACAAAACCTTGTATTCCCGCATGTTGCTCTTGCTGATCTAGAACCATTATATCGCGTGTTAGCGGCCAATGGTTTGGCAACGGGTAATGCTGGTTTGGTGACTGATATTATCGCGTGCCCTGGTCTTGATTATTGTGCGCTTGCAAATGCGCGATCAATTCCTGTTGCGCAAGAGATTTCAAATCGTTTTGGTAATGCAGAGCGCCAAAAGATGATTGGCGAGCTTAAGATTAAAATTTCCGGCTGTATCAATGCCTGTGGTCATCACCATGTTGGTCATATCGGGATTTTAGGTGTTGAGAAAAAAGGCACTGAATTATATCAGATTACCCTTGGCGGCTCAGCAGATGAAAATACATCTGTCGGACAAATCATGGGCCCAGGTTTTGAGCCTGAAGCTATCACTGACGCCATTGAAAAGGTTATTGATACATATCTTGAACTTCGTGCATCAGATGATGAAACGTTTATCGAGACCTATCGTCGTTTAGGTATGAAACCATTTAAAACAGCGCTTTACGGCGAAAAAACAGCCGCATAGGAGCCGTTATCATGTCAAAAATTTGGACAAAAAATGGTTTTCTGAACGAAAACCAATGGGGTTACCTATCCGACGGAGCTGAGTATCTTTCAGTTGATGACGCGAAGGACGCAACCCAAAGCAATCTTGTGGTTCGTGTTGAGCCTGCAGATGATGTGCATGATCTTTCAGAGAAGCTTGAAAATGTTGCACTTATTGCGGTGAATTTTCCAGCCTTTAGTGATGGCCGCGCATTCTCTCATGCAGCTCTGTTGCGCGATCGTTTGGGCTTTAAGGGTGAAATTCGTGCATTTGGACAAGTTCTACTTGATCAGGTTCCGCTGATGTTACGTTGCGGTATTGATAGCTTTGAAGTCAATGATGAAGCCACCATCAAGCATCTAGATGCAGGGCACATCCCAGGTATTGAACATCACTATCAGCCATCGATGAATGAGCCTGCAAAAGCCAATTCATATTCTTGGCGCTATATGGCCAATTCCGGCTGATCATTATGCCAGATTAAAATTGTTTATTGCGGCGGCTTGCGTAATGCGGGTCGCCGCTTGCATATTAGCACTGTCTCATATTATGAGGTTAGCCATAGCCGATAATCGGCGCAGGAGTGTCTAATGATCGATAAACTAGAATTCTTTATAGCACTCGCAAAACATCAGCACTTTGGCCGCGCTGCGGAAGCATGTGGTATCACCCAGCCCACACTATCATCTGCAATTAGGCAGCTTGAAGACCAGTTAGGTGTTGTGCTTGTTCAACGTGGATCTCGATTTAAAGGCTTAACCCAAGAAGGTCAGCGTGTTTTAGAATGGTCGCGACGTATTGTTGACGACACGCGTTCTATGCGTGAGGAAATGCGCACCGCGCGCAATGGATTGTCTGGGCATGTGCGCATAGCCACTATCCCAACAGCTTCTGCAATGTTGCATGAACTCACCGCACCATTTATCAAAAAGCATCCTAAAGTGACGTTATCTGTCACAGCGTGTACCTCAATTGAGGTGCTCTCCAAATTGGAGAACTTTGATATTGATATTGGGATTACTTATCTCAATGACGAGCCTTTGACTGGTAAAACCGTATCATTGCCGCTTTATGCAGAACGCTTTCAACTGATTGTCAAAGCAGGAAGTAAGCACAGCGACCGCGATGACATCACGTGGGCAGAACTTGGTGATATTCCATTGTGCTTATTAACACCAGATATGCAAAACAGACGAATTGTGAATAAACACCTGGAAGATGCAGGCGTTCAGGTCAAACCTGCGCTTGAATCGAATTCTATGCTCGTTCTCTTTTCCCATATTATGAATGGCGAATGGGCAAGCATCATTCCAGTAAATATTGCTGAGCTGATGGGCTTTGGTAAAAATATTCGCGCCATTCCAATTAAAAATCCTGATGCCAAGCACATCGTCGGTGTTGTTGCTGCAAAACGCGAACCCAATACGCCAAATGTTTCAGCATTATTGCAAGAAGCTCATGTTTTAGCGAAGAAAAATCTAATTGTTTAGACCGAAATAACGATTGAAAATATCAATCGTTCAACGGAATAGGATTATTGATTTCCACTCCAAAACAGGCAATTGTTGCTCTAAAGAACTGTGCTTAAGGGTAGATGCATATGTCATTAGAAGCCAATGCTGAAGAGGTTGTTTCAGTCACGTCTGAAATAATTGAAGAATTACAATCACTTGAAGGGCCTATGTTGCCAATCTTGAATGAGATACAAGATCATTATGGTTTTGTACCGCAAGATTCTGTGCCTGTTATTGCTGATAAATTAAATCTATCAAAAGCGGAG
>CAJQOR010000400.1 GCA_905479965.1 uncultured Rhizobiaceae group bacterium
CCTGTTATGAGGCCTGAATTAACAACGGTTCCCAAATCTTCTGCGTCCACACCTGCAATATCGCCGGAGATTGTGCCCATATTATAAAGATATCCAAACAAATCACCTGTATCGATACCAGATCTCAAAACGCCTGTGATCAAACCGGTATTGGTAAGCGAGTCCAGTTTTCCAACCGTTAGAATACCATCAACACCGCCGGAAATCGTACCTGAATTATTGAGCGTACCTAAATCCATAAGCACCTGGATACCAAATCCATTTACCCCTGTGATTAAACCCTTGTTGGTTAAAGAGGTTAGGTAATCTGCTTCAATACCATTTTGGACGCCAGAAAGTGTACCATTATTACTGAGCGAACCAATAGAAGTATACCCAATAGCAGTGCTGCCACCCGTCACTAATCCAGTATTTAACAAGCTGGATAATGTGCCATCACCGGATAAACCATACAAGCTAACTCCGGTGATAGATCCCGAATTGGTAAAATGGTTGGTATTTCCCGTGAGATAGATGCCGTTATTGCTTCCCACAATATCCGCGGTATTTGAAAGTGTGCCTATATGTTGTGAATTGATGCCATTATCAGCACCTGAAATGGATCCATGATTGGTAAGGTTTAGTGTTGAAGCTAAATTATCAATGGCGGAGAATGTCGTTGAGGTAATGGTTCCATCATTTTGAACCGTGATCGTTGTGCTATCCACGGCATCTACAACACTGGGTGCTGCGCTATTAATTGTAGCGTTATTTTCGATGATGAGCGTATCCCCATCGCTGACTGATTGTTGTCCAACTGTCGATCCAGATGTAATAATCACGTCAGCAGAATAAGCTGCCGAGCCGACAATTAGAGATGCCGCAGCAGTCGCCGTAAACAACGACGCCTTGCGCTTTTTTAACGCGCGATCCTGACTGCTACTTACAAACACTATTGATGAACCCCGAATGCCGAATGACTACATACCGTAAATATGCAATTATTTCGCTCTATTTTTGAGATGTTAGTTAACGGCTTAGTAAAGATATACAACTGCTATTACTATTGTTCAAAGGTAGATTTTACCGAAATAAACCAAAGTTTATAGGATGGCCTTTATCAGCCTTCAATTAAGCTTTCGGAACACTTAGGGATTGACGCTCAACAATATAGGTTTCCAGTTCCATTTCAGAAACAATGCGTCCATCGTTGATATTTGCCAACAGCGTATTGGCAGAATGCAATCCAAGCATTTTATGAGGCACATGCACTGTCGTTAAAGATGGAGATATGATTGAGGCAATTTCAATATCATCAAACCCAGTTATAGAAATATCATCTGGTACTTTTAACCCTTGTGATTGCGCTTCTAAAGCGGCACCAACTGCTAAGACATCATTGGCACAAATTAAAGCCGTTGGCGTTCCATAATTTTCCCGCATAAATGCAAACGCTTTGCGCGCTTTATCTATGTCGTATTCACACTCAATTACATCAGGGTCATTAAGCCCGTACTGAGCCATTTTCGCTTTAAATCCTGCGATGCGCGCAGAAGCCCGATCATTATTATCGGCGATACCTGCAAGCATAGCTATCTTGCGATGACCTTTATCCAAAACAAGCTGCACAATTGAGGCCATTGCTTTGTGGTTATTAAAGCCCACGAGCTGAGCAGATGCCGGGTGTTTCATATCTTCATCAAAGCTCCAGGCAATCACAAAAGGTATGTCTCGCTCCTGCAAAAATTCATAAATCTTGCGGTCACGTTTAATACCGATCAACAAAAGTCCATCAACTCCGCGGGAGACAAGCGAGCGGATCTGCTTTTCCTCAACTTCTTTTTTATATGACGAAGACGCGACCAGCAGATCAAAATCTTCTTCCGTTAATCGTTCTTGAAAAACCTGCAAGGCACGCGCAAAAATGGCGTTTTCCATTGTAGGTATCACGGCACCAACAATTTTTGACCGCTTTGCTGCCAGCGAACGCGCATTAAAGTTTGGCATATAACCTAACTCATCGACTGCCTTTTGAACTCGTTTGCGAGTTGCTTCAACCACTTGATTTGGTTGATTTAAACAGCGTGATACGGTTGCTGTTGATACACCCGCTAATCGCGCAACATCTTCCAGTTTTGGCAGTGGTTGTTTACTCATCCTACGACTCCCCACACAAATTCACCTGCTTACAAGCAAATAACTATTGCAAATGCAAATGTAAGCGCTTACATTGCGATCCAACATTTTCTTTCAATTTCTTTAGTATAACGAGACTGACATGGCACGCAACTATCTAAAAAAAGCAGACTTAACTTCATCATCGGATGTTTCTGACGTTAGAGCAACGGTGCAGCAGGTACTTGATGATATTGAAGCGGGTGGGGACAAAGTAGCACTTGAATATGCCACCAAGTTCGACAAATACGAGGGCACACTTGTGCTATCGGAAGAAGATATTGAAGCTGCATCAGCGCTGGTGCCAGAAAAACTAAAACGCGACATTGAATTTGCCCATGCGAATGTGAAAAAGTTTGCAGAAGCGCAAAAAGAAACGCTCAAAGACATTGAAGTTGAAATTATCCCAGGCCTGACAGCTGGTCAGAAAAGCATTCCTGTACAAGCTGCAGGTTGCTATATACCGGGGGGCCGTTACAGCCATATTGCTTCTGCCATCATGACGGTTACAACTGCAAAAGTTGCCGGGGTTAATCACATTGTAGCGTGTTCACCACCACGCCCGGGCATCGGTATTGCGCCTGCAATTATTTATGCAGCAAAACTCTGCGGTGCAGACACGATTTTGGCAATGGGCGGCATTCAGGCCATTGCATCAATGACGTTTGGGTTATTCGGCTTACCAAAGGCTGATATTCTTGTTGGACCGGGTAACCAGTTTGTTGCAGAAGCCAAACGTATTTTGTTTGGCCGCGTTGGCATTGATATGTTTGCAGGCCCAACAGACAGTTTAATTTTGGCTGATAAAACAGCTGATCCTGCAATTGTTGCAAGCGATTTAGTTGGTCAAGCTGAGCACGGGTATAATTCACCTGTTTGGTTGGTCACGGATGATCAGACCCTGGCAGAAAAAGTGATGGAGCTTGTGCCACCACTTATTGCAGATTTACCAGAACTCAATTCAAAGAACGCCGAAGCTGCGTGGCGTGATTATGCGGAAGTTATTGTGTGTGATGACCGTGACGAAATGGTCGCAACGAGCGATGATTACGCACCAGAACACTTAACTGTGCAAGCGCAAGATCTACCTTGGTGGTTGGACCAGCTAAAATGCTATGGCTCATTGTTCTTGGGTGAAGAAACAACCGTAGCATTTGGTGATAAAGCATCAGGCACAAACCACGTTTTGCCAACATCAG
>CAJQOR010000401.1 GCA_905479965.1 uncultured Rhizobiaceae group bacterium
GATTGTTGCGTTATAATCGCACCGATTGCGAGCGACATAAGCACTACGATAGGGACAGCACGTACGCCGATATGATCCATCTGCGTAACGATAGCCGCGGGAGATGCACCTGTTTTACGCCCCTCTTTTAATTGACCACCCTGAATTGTTGCACCCAAAATATTCAAACCCATAATGACATCGGAATAGAGCGCATGCCAACCTTTTGAGGTTCGTTCTACAAAGCGATGGATTATATTGCGCTTTTGCGCACCATCATTTGTGTTCGGGTCGGGCAGTTTTGAAGGTATCTTAGACAGCAATGACAGGTTTTTGTCGCTCGCGCCTGAAAGCTCATGAGCGATATTTTTATCATCACAAGCATTGGTAAGCTGGTGTAACAACCAAGCGCCTGCGGTATCAAAATTCGTAACACCAGACATATCAATAATCACGCGCTTTTGCGCAGTATGATGAGGAACTAAAGGAAACTCAACCGCAACATTTTCGATCTTCTCATGCTGCCAATTACCTGACATTTTAATATGGCAAGTTTGCTCATCATCTGACACTTCAAATTGAGCAAGATCGGCGCTGGTTTGCTTGGCAGTTTCATTCATAAAAGTTGTTTTAAACATAAAGGTAAAGAATGTCACCGATCTAAATCAAGCATCAATGTTGGACTTGAGAGAATTTCGTTTTGAGCAATATAGTTTAGCGCGAAAGAATGTAGCAATTTGATGATCATTTGTGCAATTATGGCAATGAGTCGCAACGATAATAAGCCTATGGGATAAAATTTGATGAATAATGATAAAAACAGTAAGCAAAAACAAGAGTCAGATGATCTTGATAGCCAGGCGCTTTTTTATCACAATTATCAAAAACCCGGTAAATTAGAAATTCAAGCAACAAAACCTTTGGGCAACCAACGAGATTTGGCATTAGCTTATTCCCCCGGTGTTGCAGCACCATGCCGCGCCATTGCAGAAGATCCCAGCGCTGCCGCGTTATACACCGCGCGTGGTAACCTCGTAGCTGTTGTTACAAATGGTA
This sequence comes from uncultured Rhizobiaceae group bacterium, assembly GCA_905479965.1. The sequence goes on from CAJQOR010000401.1 coordinate 1,036, forward strand.
CAGCAGTGTTAGGTCTGGGCTCAATCGGCCCACTTGCCTCAAAACCAGTGATGGAAGGTAAGGCCGTTCTCTTTAAAAAATTCGCTGATATTGATGTTTTCGACATCGAGATGGATGCCAACGAGGTGGACCGAATGGTGTCAGTGGTTTCTGCACTTGAACCCACATTCGGTGGCATTAATTTAGAAGATATCAAGGCGCCAGAATGCTTTGAAGTTGAAGAACAACTTCGTGAGATCATGGACATCCCTGTTTTTCATGATGATCAACATGGTACAGCGATCATTGTGGCAGCTGCTGTTTTAAACGGCATTGAATTGGCCGGAAAGAATATCGCTGACGTTAAAATTATTACATCAGGCGCTGGTGCTGCTGCACTTGCCTGTCTTAACCTTCTTGTCTCCATGGGTGCAAAGCGGGAAAACATCTGGGTGCACGATATTGAAGGCCTGGTTTACGAAGGCCGCACGTCACAAATGGATCGTTGGAAATCGATCTATGCACAAAAGTCAGACAATCGTAAGCTTGAACAATCTATCGGCGATGCGGACGTGTTCCTTGGCCTATCTGCGGCAGGCGTTTTAAAACCTGAATTTTTGGAAAAAATGGCAAAGCAACCGTTGATCCTAGCCCTGGCTAATCCGACACCAGAAATTATGCCCGAACTTGCTCGAGAAGCCCGTCCCGATGCAATGATTTGCACCGGACGCTCTGATTTCCCTAACCAGGTCAACAATGTCTTATGCTTCCCATATATTTTCCGTGGCGCGCTAGATTGTGGTGCACGTACGATTAACGAGGAGATGAAAATTGCCGCGGTGAAAGCCATTGCCGAACTTGCGCGCGAAGAACCATCTGAACTTGCAGCACAGGCCTATTCAGGGGAAACACCTGTATTTGGTCCAAACTATCTAATCCCCTCACCCTTTGACCAGAGATTGATATTGCGCATTTCCCCAGCTGTTGCAAAAGCTGCAGAGGAATCAGGGGTTGCAACGCGACCAATTGAAGACATGGATGCTTATGTCGATCGCCTTAACAGATTTGTATTCCGCTCAGGTTTTGTCATGAAACCCGTGTTTGCAGCGGCACGTGCAGCGGAACGCAAACGCGTCATCTTCTGCGAAGGTGAAGACGAACGTGTGTTACGCGCAGCGCAAATCTTGATCGAGGAAAAAGTTGCAGAACCAACTTTAATCGGACGTCCAGAAGTTATTGAACAAAGGCTTCGTCGTTTCGGGCTTCGTCTTAATTTGGAAAAAGATCTAAAAATCGTAAACCCGCAAAGCGATCCGCGTTATCGTGACTATGTTGACACATATTTCTCACTTGTTGGACGCCAGGGCATCAACCCAGAGGCTGCCAGCACGATTGTCAGGACGAATACAACAGTCATTGGTGCACTTGCGGTTAAACGAGGCGATGCTGATGCGATGGTCTGCGGCCTTGAAGGTCGATATTCCAACCACCTCAAATATGTGCGTCAGATTATCGGCGTTAAAGATGGTGTCACCGATCTATCAACGCTCAGCTTATTGATCTCGCAACGTGGCGCAACCTTCCTAACAGACACCTATGTGACATTTGATCCTTCCGCACAGGAGCTTGCAGAAATGACCTTGCTCGCAGCTGAAGAGATTAAACGTTTTGGCATTGTGCCCAAAG
>CAJQOR010000402.1 GCA_905479965.1 uncultured Rhizobiaceae group bacterium
ATCGGAAAAACTTACGAATGATTTTTTCCTTAACCTCCTTGACATGGGAATTACTTGGAAAGCTACTTCGGAAGATGATCGTATTTTTGAAGGTAGAAATCGTGCCACGGGAGAACTTAAATGGACGGCAACACGTGCCGATCTTATTTTTGGTTCAAATTCAGAGCTTCGTGCAATTGCAGATGTTGTCGATAAGTTTGATATCCCAGCGGTCAAATGCACAGGCGGTCAACGTATCGATATGTTGGGAATTAAAAAGGAAGATCTACCTGCTGTATGGGCGGATCTTGGTGAAGCTGGATTTGTGTCTGGTCAGGCGTATGCAAAGGGTTTGCGGACGGTCAAAACTTGCGTTGGAACTGATTGGTGTCGCTTTGGAACTCAAGATTCCACGGGTTTAGGCATCAAGTTAGAAAAGTTCATGTGGGGTTCTTGGACGCCTGCAAAACTAAAACTTGCCGTCTCAGGCTGTCCACGAAATTGCGCGGAGGCAACTTGTAAGGATATTGGCGTGATCTGTGTCGATTCCGGTTATGAAATTCACTTCGCAGGTGCTGCGGGGCTTGATATTAAAGGGACTGAAATTCTTGGTAATGTCACGACAGAAGACGAGGTGATGGAGTACGTGGTTGCGCTTGCTCAAATGTACCGCGAGCAGGGTCGTTATCTAGAACGCATTTATAAATGGGCAAAACGCATTGGCCTTGATGAAATTCGCTCCCAAATTATGGACAACGCTGAAATGCGAAAAGCCTATTACGAGCGTTTCGTGTTCAGTCAAAAATTTGCTCAAGTGGACCCTTGGAGCGAACGCGTGTCTGGCAAAGACAAGCACGAGTTCAAACCAATGGCAGACTTGAAATTGGAGCCAGCGGAATGAATGCGATGACAGAAAACTGGATTGCCATTGGTAAGTTAGACGACATTCCACTTCGTGGCTCTCGATGTGTTAAAAATGGTGACATGACGATTGCACTGTTTCGCACAGCTGATGATCAAGTCTTTGCTCTTGAAGACAAATGTCCACATAAAAATGGCCCGCTTAGTCAAGGTATTGTCCATGACGGTTGTGTAACCTGCCCTTTGCACAACTGGGTCATTTCCCTTTCCTCTGGGACCGCCCAAGGGGCTGATGAAGGCTCTACGATGACGTTTCCTGTTAAAATAGAGGAAGGGGACATATTGCTTTCCCTTGATGGGCATAAGGAATAATGACGCAGGATTTGTCGAAAACAATTAAGACAACATGTCCTTATTGTGGTGTTGGTTGCGGTGTACTGGCAACACCACAATCGGATGGATCGCTTGATATAAAAGGTGACCCAAACCACCCGGCAAATTTTGGCCGAATATGTTCAAAAGGTTCAGCTTTAGGTGAGACGACATCATTGGATGACCGCTTATTAGAACCTGAAATCAACGGGCAAGTCTCTTCATGGGATGAAAGCCTTGATCTGGTTGCTAAAACGTTTGCAAAGACAATCAAAGAGCATGGCCCTGATTCTGTCGCGTTTTATGTTTCGGGGCAAATTTTAACTGAAGACTACTATCTCGCAAACAAACTGATGAAGGGATATATTGGTTCAGCCAATATCGATACGAATTCCCGCCTTTGTATGGCTTCATCAGTTGCAGGTCATAAACGCGCTTTTGGTTCTGATACAGTCCCTGGCTGTTATGAAGATTTAGAACTTGCAGATCTCATCGTCCTAACAGGTTCAAATCTGGCTTGGTGTCATCCTGTATTATATCAGCGTATTGTTGCTGCGAAAAAGATACGGCCTGAAATGAAGGTGGTGCTAATTGATCCGCGCCGAACGATGACTGCAGATATTGCAGATTTACATCTACCGATCGCAGCTGATGGCGATGTCGCGCTGTTTGCCGGATTGCTAAAACACCTTCATGAAAATGGGTGTAAAAATCAAGAATTTGTTGAAGAACATACCTCCGGTTTGGATGAAGCACTAGAGAAACTAAATGATGTGTCGATGGAAGATATCGCACAAGCAACATCGCTTGACGTTTCTGATATTCAGCGTTTTTATAAAATGTTTGCTGATACTGAGAAAACGGTAACGGTTTATAGTCAGGGTGTTAATCAATCGAAATCTGGCAGCGATAAAGTCAATACAATTATCAATTGTCATTTGGCCACAGGTCGAATTGGGCGACCTGGAATGGGCCCTTTTTCAGTCACCGGACAGCCGAACGCAATGGGAGGGCGTGAGGTTGGTGGCCTGGCAAATATGTTGGCTGCGCATATGGCAATTGAGAATGCGGATCATCGCAATCTCGTACAGTCGTTTTGGCAGTCGCCCACTATTGCATCACAAACCGGGCTTAAAGCGGTCGATATGTTCCAAGCTGTCAAAGATGGGCGTATAAAAGCTCTATGGATTATGGCGACCAATCCTGTGGTGTCAATGCCACAAGCCAATGATGTGAAAGAGGCGATCAAGTCCTGTCCGTTTGTTGTTGTCTCAGATGTTATTCATTCAACGGACACCGTTGCCCTAGCTGATGTGAAATTACCCTCGCTCGCTTGGGGTGAGAAAGATGGAACGGTGACGAATTCTGAACGCCGTATTTCACGCCAGAAAGCGGTGTTGCCGGCACCAGGCAATGCAAAAGCAGACTGGTGGCAATTGGCTGAAGTGGGCAAGCGCATGGGGTTTGGCGAGGCGTTTACTTTTGCGGATGCTCGCGCAGTATTTGTTGAGCATGCAAAACTTTCAGGATATCAAAATGAGGGGTCGCGGGATTTTGATATCTCTGGATTGATAGATGTTTCAAGTGTTGAATATGATGATCTGGAACCTGTACAATGGCCTGTTGTTGGTGAAGAGCGTGCAGTGAAAACCCGTTTTTTTGCGAATGGTGACTTCTATACACCAAGCCGCAAAGCCAACATTCTCCCCATCGCATTCGATATTGCGGACAAACCATCATCGGATCAATTTACGCTTAATACAGGTCGTATACGTGATCATTGGCACACGATGACGCGTACGGGAAAAAGTGCACGTTTATCGTCTCATTTGGGTGAGCCATATTGTGAAATCCACCCTGACGATGCTGTGCGATTAGAGATTGAACCTGCGTCACTCATTGCGCTTGAAACGCTGCATGGCAAAATCATTGTACGCGCGCTTATCACCAAGCGCCAACAATTGGGTAGCGTATTTGTGCCAATGCATTGGACGGATCAATTTGCTGCTAATGCGCGGGTTGATGTGCTTGTTCCATCTATAACGGATCCCATCTCTGGTCAGCCTGCGCTTAAAAATGTACCGGTTGAAGTAAATCGCGCGCATATGTCAACATATGGCTTGCTGGTTTCACGCTACAAGCCCACGCCGCCGCAACTTGATTATTGGGCTTTATCTAAATGCGTAGAGGGTTGGAAGCTAGAGTTTGCGGTAGATGCAGATCAACAATTTGATTTCTCTCTGCAGAGTATTTGGGGATTTACCAATAGATCAAATGACATCTCATATTTGGACCAAGAAACTGGACGAAGTCGATATGCATGGTTTGAAGATGAACAGCTGGAAACAGCATTGTTTTTAAGTGAAAACCCTGTTGAGGTTTCTCGAAACTGGGCGAGCGAACAACTGGCAAAGCGTTTTGATACCATTTCGGATCGTTATAAAATTATAGCCGGACGCTCAAGTGTTGATCAACCTGATAAGGGTCAGATCATTTGCAGTTGTTTATCGGTCGGATCAAACGAGATTACTGGTGCAATACATCAAGGTTGCCTCAGTCTTGATGCCGTTGGTGATGCAACAGGTGCTGGCACAAATTGTGGCTCATGCCGAGCAGAAATAAGCGAGATTATTCATGACAATCAGATCCTTGCCGCAGAATAATAAACGAAAAAGAGCACGGCCAGAACGCATTGGCGAACTGGCGGTCTTGCCGGTGTTTTATAAATTAAGAGATAAAAAAGTTGTGCTTGCTGGTGGTTCGGATGCTGCTGCTTGGAAATGTGAATTGCTCATCGCTGCGGGTGCCATAGTTCACCTATATGCGTGTGAGCTTGATCCTGAATTTGACACGCTTATCTCAGATAATCCAAAACAGATAATCTGGTATCAAAGACCATGGGCGACAGACATCTTTGAGAATAGTCAAATAGCAATTGGTGATATGACGAGCGATGGCGCGGCCAAAGCTTTTTATTGTGCGGCTAAAGCTGCGGGCGTACCTGTGAACGTGATCGACATGCCAGAATTTTGCGAGTTTCAATTCGGTTCGATCGTTAATCGAAGCCCTGCAATTGTCAGTATTTCCACAGATGGCGCAGCACCCATTTTGGGGCAGGCCATTCGGCGCAGAATTGAAATGTTATTACCGGTATCACTGCAAGGCTGGGCAAACGTGGCTATGTCGATCCGAGCGCGCGTGAACGACCTTCTTGAGCCGGGTAAAGAGCGACGCGTTTTTTGGGAACATTTTGTCGATCTGGCATTCTCCAAAAATGTTGATCCTTCGAGCGAAGCTCTTGTTCTAAAAAATGCGAAATACATGAAGGCTAGCACTGAAACGGGAAAGGTAACGCTTGTCGGGGCAGGGCCTGGAGATGCAGAACTATTGACCATTAAAGCCATGCGCGCGCTTCAATCTGCTGATGTGATATTGTTTGATGATTTAGTGTCCACTGATGTGTTGGAACTTGCGCGCCGAGAAGCAAAACGCATGCTTGTTGGTAAGCGTGGCGGCCGAGAAAGTTGCAAGCAAGATGACATCAATGAAATGATGTTAAAGTTTGCCAAATCCGGTAAAAATGTTGT
>CAJQOR010000403.1 GCA_905479965.1 uncultured Rhizobiaceae group bacterium
GGCTTGATCAAAACTTTGATGCCGTTGGCAATCGATCAACCGTCGATTTAGATGAAGAGTTTTTACATATCTCAAATATTTCAGACTAAAATACGATTTTTTATGTAAATATTTCAATTATTTAACTCACAAACCCTTGAATGTTAAGAAACTGTTAACTATGTCTGTTACATACTAGTCGCGTAGGATTTATGCCTATGCAGGGCTGCGCGAGCACGGATGTACTGCCGCGCGGCTAATTCTTCAAGATAAATTGTCTTGTTTTTCTGCTCGTCTTGCCTTGGCAAGATGGGCGGTAATCTTGAAACTTTCGGGCACGATCGTTGTAACCTTACCCAATATATTCTCAATCGCCACATCTGCCATTTTATGGGCAACACCAAATGTGATTTTAAATCCACTTGTCGAAACAATCACGTTTTGATGATCCGGCATCACATCAATTAATGGATCGCGCCCAGCTGCTCGTGGTCGAAGTCCTGCCCACTTTTCAACAACCGGCGCGTCTTTTATCAATGGGCATAAGGATTTTGCGCGTGCGATAACATCATCTATCTTATCATCCGTTGTAAATGGATCTGAAAACTCTAATTCGCTCGTACTACCAACAGCAACTTTGCCAGCTCCGTGCGAAATTACATAAATTCCATTGTCAAAAACTATTGGCCAGTTGGGATCAATATCAGCAGATAACATAGCAGCTTGCCCTTTGATTGGCTTTCCCAATGCAAGGGAAGCAACCTTCAGTTCCGGCGCGATAAAATCAAAAGTTTGAACACCGGCAGCCAAAACAATGTGGGAAAATGAAACAGTGTCATGGTTTGACAGAACTGCTAACTTTTCATCTGCGTCATATTTTTTAAGCGCAACACCTTCGATCATGGTCACATTATTATCTTTTAAGATGGCTTCTCGAAGGGCGTTGATTAACCCACGTGGATTTATGCGTGCGGACAGTGTGTCATAAACCAAACCACAGCGTGCTTTGTTGTCTATAGGCCAATCTTTTTCGAAGGCTTTATCGATGATGTGCCATTGATGCCTACCGTGCCAAAACGCATCGACATTCGCGCCATGGCCTTGCATTTGCCCGCGCTTGGTTTCATTCATGATAGGGGCTAAACGGCCGCAGCGATTAAACCCGCAGTCCATTCCTGTTTCACTTTCCAGCAAAGCGACTTCTTGCGATAAACCCTCAAGCGCTTCGAACTGAAACTGTTTCTTTCCATCCCATCGTTCTGGCATATGTGGCATGAGTGCGCCAAGCAAACCTCCGCTTGCACCTGCGCCTAGCGTCTGAGTATCAACCAAAAGTGTCTTCAACCCGCTTTTACCTGCTTTATAAGCCGTCCAAGCGCCAATCACGCCACCACCGACAACAATGAGATCGTAAACATCGGTATTGACCGATTGCGATTGACTGTTTGCGAAAGCTGGATTATCGGCTGGTGCCATGACTAAAAACCCTGAAATAAAAAACGATGTCGATTTTTCATCTAATACGTTTGAATGGCGTGAAGGTGATATGCCCTATTCAACTGGATTTGGCGACTATTATTATTCCAAATCAGATGGACGCTTGGAATGTGATCACGTTTTTATAGATGGGAATGATTTAAAAAATAGGTTTGCGCGCGCGGGCGACATTATAATTGCCGAACTTGGCTTCGGCACTGGTTTGAACTTTTTGGAAACACTTCGCCAATTCAAGCAACATGCTGCCCCCGGCACAAAGTTAAATTTCCATAGTTTTGAGATCAATCCATTGGGTACTGATACCATTCAAAAAGCACTGTCAGTTTGGCCTGCGCTTAATGAAGAGCTCCATCAGTTGCTTACCATTTGGCCAGAGCAATTGAACACCGACAATCTAATTGAGATAAATGAAAGTGTCACATTGCATCTTCATGTTGGAGATGTGAATAAAACGCTACCAAAGCAGGATTTTCATGCGGATGCCTGGTTTTTAGATGGCTTTGCCCCGGTTAGAAACCAAAGTATGTGGTCGTTGGAATTGATGCGAGAGATTGCAAATTACACACGTGATGGCGGAACGTTTTCAAGCTATACCGCTGCTGGTTGGGTACGCAGGAATTTGATTGAAGCTGGTTTTGAAGTTCGAAAAACCAAAGGTTATGCGAGCAAGCGGGATATGATTTGCGGGACGAAGAACTCGACTGCTAAGAATTAAGCAACGCTTTTCATTTTAGAGCGGGTGCTTAATTGATGATAACCAGGCAACATCGCTTTTACTTTTGATACCATCACATCAGGACTTACAGGTTTGGAAATATAGTCGTCCATCCCCGCAGCGATGCAATCTTCTTTATCGCCTCGCAATGCATGTGCGGTGATTGCACAAATGGGCGTTCGATAACCGCTGGATTGTTCCAATCGGCGAATTTGTCTGGTTGCTTCATGCCCGTTCATTATCGGCATCGACACATCCATTAGAACGACCGCAGGCTTAAATTGCTGCCACAATTCAACAGCTTCTTGGCCGTTATTAGCGATTTTAAACTCAACGCCAAGATCGAGCAGAATTTGTTGAAAGACAATTTGATTGACTTCATTGTCCTCAGCGATAAGAACATCGATTTTAAAATCAGATGCCTTTGAGGTGCCGCGCTTAGACACATTATCGAGCATTTCAGGCGATATATTTAAAAGCTTTAGTACTTCGTCTTCTAATTTCGACGGTGCGCATGGTTTTAGTAATTTTGCTGAAATCTCGTTCGCATAAAATGAGATATCGCTGCGTATAAAACGATTAGGTCCAATCGCAAGAATTGGCAGCTCTTCCACTGAAAACATCTTCCGGATATTTTTAATGAGCGTTTCCAGCTCACACGAAGATTTATCTTGATCAACAACGATCAAATCAACTGCGGACCCTAGTTTTCTGGTGATTTCAATGACTTTTTGAGCTTCTTCGAAACAAGATGTTGCACATGCATCTAGTCCCCAATTACAAAACTGCTCGAGGTAGATTCCTTGATCAAGCGTTGAGCCACCGACGACCAGAACACGCTTGGGGATTTTCTCGAGTGGTAATATAGATACGGACATTTTACTCAAATTAATGCATGAATTCAGCTACTTATATATACCGTAAAATGATCTAAATGTGTAAATAGATGATTAATTTTGAAACCAAATTTAACCAGCATGTCTTGATATTAGAATTTTATGTAAGATAGGCGGTATTATCCGAATATATTTTCCTATCTGGTTATTTTACTAGGTTTTAATACCAAAATCGCGGTTTCTAGTACTTTTTGCCAAAATTCACACTTATTCCCTCTATTTGGGAATAAGTGTGGGCGAAATATTGCACATTTTAAATTGTATAGCTCACAATTTCAAAATCAATCTCATCATCATCTTTGAAATAAAATCTTCTGCCAGGTTCATAATCGGCGTGGCTATGGGGTTGAAATCCTATCTTTTTCACGCGCTCTTCAATTTCATCTATATCCTCAACAACAATCCCCACGTGATTAAGACCACCCAGAACCTGATGTGTCTTAGCATTAGGTTCCAGCTCATCGGGGTTTTTATAAATAGCCAAATAACTTTCATCGCCACCAACGTGATAGGTTTCGCCGCCATAGATAGATGCACCACTCCATCTAATTGTCCAACCAAATAAGTCACACAATCGTTGGGCAGTTGCCTCCGGATCGCTCACGGTTACGTTGATATGCTCTAAAAATGCTTGTTTCATCTTGTTTTCCTTTTCAATTTTTTGCTTGTTTAAACTTTGGATATTTGCCAACTTAATTGCTCAAGTTAACTTGAGGTCAAACGTTTTTTGAAAGAATTTTAATGGCAAAAATAGAAACAACATTATCGATAGGCGAAATCGCGCGGCGTACAGGATCAGCGGTATCTGCCATTCGTTATTATGAAGATGAGGGACTGATACAAGCTGAGCGCAACAGAGCGGGCCAAAGACGTTTTATACGTTCGCAAATCCGCCGGATATCCTTTATC
>CAJQOR010000404.1 GCA_905479965.1 uncultured Rhizobiaceae group bacterium
TTCCATTCCTCTTGCGGACGGTCGCGGTATAGTTCCAAACCATTGCCATCGGGATCGCTTAAATAAACCGCTTCGCTTACCCCGTGGTCAGCTGCGCCTTCAAGCACATAGCCTGCGTTTTGAACACGGTCGATAACCTGGCCCAATGCTATGCGGTCGGGGAACACAAAAGCAATGTGATAAAGACCCGTATGACCTTTGGGAGGCGGCGTACCGTCTTTGCTTTCCCATGTATTGAGGCCCAAATGATGATGATAATCATCAAAGGACATAAAAGCCGCTTGCGAACCAAAACGCTGCATGAGACGCATGCCGATAACATTTTGGTAAAACTCGACAGCGCGATCAATATTGGCAACTTTTAAATGCCCATGCCCAATATGCGCTCCTTTTATTCCATCTAAATTTGACATTAGCATATTCCTTTCTTGAGTATTTCACTCCGCTTTAAATAGGAACGATATCTGTTTATACAATAAGGGCAGAGTTGGCATTCAAAGCAATGATTACGCTTAGAAGGAATAGCGCGATAATCCCGATCCATAAATTTTATTCATTTCATCATTCAGCTTCGTGAATTGATTTTAGCATGATCATCGCTTATGAAATCGATTACAGCTTCTTTCAATTCTAACGCCACCCCTCATCTTAGTCTTCTGCTTACAGAGGTTTATATGCTGTCCAGCGTTGTTCACACCATTTCCCATTCGTGGAATGATCGCCTATTGCGCATCGCATTTTTGGCGATTTTATTCATGGGCACAGCGGTCGCATCGGTTGCGCCATTTCAGTCTGTTATCGGCATCGAGCAGCTTGGTTTTTCCAATGCGTCCTATGCATTTATCGTGTTTTTAGGATCGGTATTTTCTGTTGTAATTTCCGTCAGCGTAGGGATTTATTGCGACCAAACAGGGCGCTATCGCGAGATCTTGCTGGCTTCAATCACAATGGGGATTTTCGCGGGTCTTTTGATGTGGATCTTACCCACAAAGCTGTCATTTTTAGCCGTTCATATCGTGCTGTTTCCGCTTGGCAGTACGATTTTCACCCAAGCCTTTGCCATGGCAAACCTTGCTGCAAGGCGGAACAAAGCGCTTGATCGGGACATGTCGATGTCAATTGTGCGCGCAGGCTTTGCGGGTTCTTTTGCCCTCACCCCACCTGTCTGGGCGTTGTTAATGTCCAATGGCTTTGAACTTTTATCCGTTTATGGATATGTCGCGTTTATCCAATTTGTCATCATGATATTGGTGCTAACCAGCTGGCCGAAAAAAACACCCACACAGGAGAGTGAGAAATCCGGAATTGGCTTTTTCGCATCAGTGGGTGAACTTACCAATATGTCGATTTTCATTCGGCTCTTACTGGTGTCGACCATGATGGGGGCCAACACGCTTTATAATATTTTGCTGGGTTTGTTGATCCTCAATAATATGGGTGGCTCAGAACCTGATGTGGGTTGGTTTGCTGGCGGTGTTGCGCTTTTGGAGGTGCCTATCATGCTGCTTGGTGCGGTGTTTTTAAGACATGTCACCCGCACGCAGCTTATGCTCATTGGTATGATTATTTATACGGGTTTTTTAATCGGTCTGGGAACCATCACGAACATGAATTATGCATGGTTTTTGATCATTCCAGCCGGCATTGGCGCGGGAATTATCTTGTCGATCCCATTGGCCTACATCCAGGATTTAAAAGCTGATCGTCCCGGTGCGGGTTCGTCGCTTATTTCAATCACACAAGTGGTGGGTACGGTTATCGCATCCACAGCATTTGCTTCAGGTTCTGCGGTTACCGGGTATCAAGGTGTTGCTTTTATCGGCGCTGCTATGGGTTTTGGTGCAGCATTATTACTCGTGATAATTGATAAGCGCTCAGCGGTTAGAACGCGAGAAAATGATGAAAAACCAGCTTAAACGCATCATGATTATTGGCCAACCGGGCTCTGGGAAATCAACACTTGCCAGAGCCTTGGGAGATATTACCGAATTGCCCGTCGTGCATATTGATAAAATTCACTGGAAGTCTGGCTGGGTAGAACGTTCCAAGGCTGAAAGAACGCGCCTTTGTGAAGAGGTGCATGCAGGCGATAAATGGATTTTCGAAGGTGGTCATTCCATCACTTGGCCAAAACGTATTGCACGTGCGGACATGATTATCGCACTTGATATGCCCTTGCGCGTTCGGGCATGGCGGGTACTTTGGCGCACGATAAAGCACTATGGCAAAACCAGATCCGATTTGCCCGAGGGCTGTCCTGAGAGGTTTAACTGGGAATTTATTATCTGGATCTGGAATACGCGAAACACCGCGCGTAAGAACCTGCTGAGTACTGTTAAAAATGCACCTGATGATAAAGACAAGCACGTTTTATGTTCTACAAGAGATATTAATGCGTTTATTGCAGACATGAAAAAGGCCGCGGGATAAGCGCGGCCTCTCTTTGATCTTTATAAAAAGCTAGATTAAGCTGATAGACGCTCTTCTTGCTGAACACTACCTACTGTGCGGAACTGAGAGACAAGTTGCGCAAGCGTTTCTGTTTCAGCAGACAAGCGATGCGTCACAGCATTGGTTTCTTCCACCATTGCCGCATTGCTTTGTGTCACTTGATCCATTTCGCTGACGGCTCTGTTGATGTCTGTCAAACCTGCAGATTGCTCAGCTGATGCACGCGCGATGGATTGAACATGCTCTTCAATCTCGTTCACTTCAATTGAGATATTGCGCAAGGCTTCACCTGTTGCCTGCACAAGCGATACGCCATTGGCAACTTCAACACCAGAATTGGTAATCAGATATTTGATTTCCTTGGCTGCATTTGCTGATCGTTGTGCAAGTTCGCGAACTTCTTGCGCCACAACTGCAAAGCCTTTACCGGCTTCTCCCGCTCGGGCTGCTTCAACACCAGCGTTCAACGCCAGTAAGTTGGTTTGGAAAGCGATATCATCAATCACCCCAATAATCTGTGAGATTTCATCAGACGCTGATTCAATGCGTCCCATTGCTTCCACAGCATCTTTTACAACTTCGCCAGATTTATTGGTGCTTTCTTTTGCCTGCGTTGCTTTCGTACGCGCTTCACTTGCGCGATCGGCGGACTCTTTTACAGTTGACGTAATTTCTTCAAGCGCAGCAGAGGTTTCTTCAAGTGCAGCAGCTTGCTGCTCTGTACGCATTGCCAAATCATCAGCTGCACGACGTAACTCTGAAGAATTATTACCAATTTCAGTTGTTGATTCATTGATTTCGTTCAATGCACCAGAGAGTTTGGCGATAGAATTACCAAAGTCATTTTTCAACTGTTGGAACTCATCTGCATAATCTGTTGAAATTGAACGAGACAAATCACCATCTGCAAGGCGCTGAAGCGCATTACCAAGAGATTGAACCACAGTTTCAACTTCACGATTATGCTTCTCTTTAGCTTGCTCATTCGCACGACGTGATTGGTCAGCACGCTCGCGCTCTTCTTCTGCTTCTTTTTCAATAGCAACGCGCTGCAATGCATTTTCTTTAAATGTTTGCAAGGCTTCAGCCATTTTACCAAGTTCTGTTGGCTTACCCAATTGTGAATTTGCAATATTGGTATCGCCATTAGCCAGTGCTTCCATTTCATCTGTCGTAATGCGCATTACCTTTGAAATTGAACGTGCAATGAAGTAACCGCTTAAAACAGCAAGAATGAGAATAAGAGCAGAGATAGATGCAATTACGATCATTTCAAACAAGAACCCAGCTGATACTTTACTCGCACCTTCCTGAATAATTTTACCAGCTTCAATTTCGATTTTCCGAAACTGATTGATGCGTTCTGAGGCTACGTTAAACCAAGTTTTGGCATCCAATGCGATATGTTCTTCGCCAAGAGATTCTTTTAAAAGCGCAGATCGGTAAGCATTGAGCTGCGTAGTATCAATACTTTCCAACATGTTCTTAAATATATCTTGATATCTGATCGGCTGGTTATGAATAAAATTGTCTACCAGGGTCTCTTGCTTACCAATTGATTTTTCAAGCTTAACCAATGCATCCGTTGAAACCGTGCCAGAAGCAATTAAACCCGCAACCAATCCACGTTCTTGTCCCGCAAATTCTTTGGCTTCCGCTAAATCCAGCATCGCCACTGTTTCGAGCGCAAGTTCTGCATTGTTCGCCATTTTAGATGCATGAAAACCAATCTCAATGATGTGAGCGATGGTTGTCGTATACTGTTTCATAGCAGCAGCTAAAGTCGCTTCGCCAGCATCAATTCTTGCGCGATAGCCTTTAAACTCGGCAATTTCGCCTTCTAGGCTGGCAAGTTCATCGGCCATCTGGTGCGCATCAACTTGCTTAACATGCTCTAAGACTTCATGAAGGCGGGCTTTTTCTTCATTTGATGCAATTCGCGCATCAAGCAATGCTTGATGTGGTGCGGCGGCACCTGAGCCAATGAAGATGGCTGTTTGTCCGCGCTCAACTTGCAGCGTGTCTGTTAACGCTGCCAGCTCATTGATCGTTTCTGACACATATCCCAAAAAGACCATCGACTTATAATTACGATAGGCTTCCCAGGTTGCAATCGAACCTAATATTATTAAACCAAGCATTGGTATAGAAATGCCAAGCGCTACGCGTTTTGTGATTGTGAATTTATCTAGCATGATGGACCTCGAAAGTTGTTTTCGCCATCATGGCTGCATCAATACACTCATCATGAGTGCGAAGTTAGGTGACTTTATGAAGATATTGGTTAAAAAAACCTTATGATTTCAATGCAAATGATAATATTTGTAGTCATTTTTAAGGTATTACAAATGGTAGGTTTATATACAAACAACTTACACAACCTTTAATTAAACTTTTGTAGAAAAAGTATTACTTCAATGAAGGAAAATATTATCATAATCCCCAAAAGTCTCATTTATTGATATTACACTTCTCAATTACTCGATAATAATTGAATATTTTGCGTTAATATCGTGCTCAGTTCAGTAAAAATCGACCAAACTGAGCACTGAAAAAAATTATGCAGGTAATGCATTTGCATCATAATTGGCGATGAATTCTTCGCTGGGCGGAATGGGTTTGATGACATCTATGAGGACACCGTTCGGGTCTAAAGCAATGAAATGACGCTGACCAAACACTTCATCTTGCAGCGATTTAACGATTTTCACACCCGCCGAATTCATCTTCTCATATTCCGCATCAACGTCTTCAATTTCAAAATTGAGAATAACGCCTGATGATATGCCTCTACCGACTTCAGGAATTGTTTCATGCTCATGTTGCAATATGGCAAGATTGACATGTTCATCTGTTTCAGATTGCAGGTGAATATACCAATCACTGTCAAATCGGGACACGAAACCAAAGTGAGATTTATAAAAATTTGCGGTGCCCTCGACATCGTCTGTTTGGATAACTGGATAGTATTGCGTCAA
>CAJQOR010000405.1 GCA_905479965.1 uncultured Rhizobiaceae group bacterium
CTACAACAACCAAGCTACCACCTGAGACGCTAATGCGTACATCTGAGAAGAAACCTGTTCCGAACAAACGTTTAACTGAATCGTCAATATCATCGTTATTAAAACGCTGACGCGGAGAAATTGTAATGTTATTGATAATGGTTCCGTCGTCAACGCGTGAATTACCGCGGACGACGATGCGACTAACCGAGGCAGCCTCTGCAATTGTCGTCATTGCGATTGTTGCTGTGCCCAGACCGGAAATTGCAATACCTGTCGATAATGCAACAGCTGAAACAGCACTCAATAAGCGGGAACGAGACTTCATCGAACAAACTACCTTCTTTTTAACCAAACAGCATTCGGCCCAGAAACAGATCTCTGAATCGAAACTAGATACGTGTTTAAAACTCTTTTACTCTACAAGCAAGGAAAAGAGTTAAATTCCGTTTACTTAATGTATCATTTTTAATCAACGCCCGGAAGAAGAATTGATTAAAGTAAACAGTCTATTAACGAACAAATGCCCAAACAGAGCCAAAACTGTTGTTTTGCCGCAACTATTCACCCTGAGGCACATCACATCCGTGATTGAACAAAGATGTCACATCGTTAAATGTTGTGAACAACATAAGTGATAAAATCAGCATAATACCGACTCGGAATGCATATTCCTGCGCTCGTGGGCTCACTGGACGCCCGAGAATCGCCTCAATTGCGTAAAAAACCAGATGACCACCGTCCAAAATTGGCACAGGCATCAAATTAAGCAATCCGATTGAAAGCGAAATAATGGCAATCAACTGGATCACAGCAACAATCCCAAGCGTTGCCACCTGCCCGGACATTTTAGAAATCCCAATTGGGCCGCTTAGCTGCGCCGCGCTTTCACGCCCCACAAAGATATTTCCAATATAGTCAAAGGTCCGCGTGACGATGAACCAGCTTTCCGAGAAAGCTTGCTCGACAGCTCCCACAATCCCGAATTCTAAACGGCGTGAGTTGGTTTCGTCTGGCACAACGACGACACCCATAATGCCTTCTTCAATTTTGTTACAGAAACGATCTTCAGTCACTTTGCGATCGGGAATAAGCGAAACAATCTGTTCTTCACCATTACGATTGATTGTAATATCAACCTCAGTTTCTGGCCGTGACGAGATATATCGCTTCACATCATTGAACACGCTTATGTCGATACCGTCGACGGAAACAAACAGATCACCAGGCAGCAGTCCAGCTGCTTCGGCAGGTGATTGCTCAACAACCTGACTGATAATTGGGTCTGTTGATTGTTTCCCGTAAATTGAGAAAAAGGCTGTAAAAATAACAATGGTGAGGATGAAATTTGCCATTGGGCCAGCAAGAACAGTCAAAGACCTGCGCAATAACGATGCATGATGGAAAGAGCGTGCTTTATCAACGTCTGACATCTCTTCCAACTCTTCGCCATCGGGCATAGACGCTGCGTTTTCATCACCAAAGAACTTCACATAGCCCCCAAGCGGGATCATTGCGATGCGCCAACGGGTGCCGTCTTTACCGTCAAAACCCCAAATTTCCTTACCAAACCCGATTGAAAATGTGGTCGCGTAGATGCCACACCAGCGGCCTACGAGGTAATGTCCCATTTCGTGAATGAACACGACAACTGACAAAATTAGGATGAAAACGAGAATATTTCCGGTAAAAATGGAAAAAATTGAATTTAGAATATCCATGAAATCTTTCCGCCAAATGGGCGAATATGAATTAAGTTAATCACAAACCAAGCAGATGAATTGCTAACACATGTGAGGCGTCTGTACCAGCATAAAACTGATCAAGTAATGCGATCAAAAATGCTGCAACAACGGCAAATATCATTCCATCTAACCGGTCCATAAAACCACCATGTCCCGGAATGAGATTACTTGAATCCTTCACGTCAAAACGACGTTTTATCCAAGATTCAAACAGATCCCCTTTCTGACTGGATATCGACAAAACTACAGCCAGAATTGGCACAAAATACCCGCCGCCACTGCTGATGAGCAAAACAACTCCTATACCGGCACCAACCCCTGCAATTAGTCCAAATATTGAACCAGACCAGGTTTTGCCCGGAGAGATGGAAGGCGCAAGCTTCGGGCCGCCTAAAGATTTTCCGCAGAAATAGGCAAAAATGTCCGTTGCCCAAACAATGACAAAAACAAAGATAATCGCAAACAAACCCATTTGGTCATAAAAGCCAGACGTTTCATCGCCACGTAGCTCGGTAAACGCAATGATGGGCAATCCTGAATAGACAATTCCACCAAATACCCAAAAGTTTTTTGCTTTGCCCCACCCCATCGCAGCTGCAAGCAACGCGCCAACACCTAAGCTTAACAACGCCATCTCAAGCATTGAGAACAATATGCTGACGCTCACAATAGTAAGCGTGAACCAACCAATAAAGTTTACCAGAGGCTGACGTTTTGCAGTTCGAGTAATATTGCTCCATTCATAAAAGAGCAAAAATCCTACAATAATAACGAGACCGGCAAAAAACACACCGCCAACCCAAGTATCGACCAATGTAATGGCACCTAAGAT
>CAJQOR010000406.1 GCA_905479965.1 uncultured Rhizobiaceae group bacterium
CAAATGGGTTGTGCGTATTTTAACTTCACCGCGTCTCATGATGGCGTGGGATTGCGCCCGGTTGAAGGGCTTTTGCCGCAAGACGACATCGATGCAATGATTGATACAATCAAGGCCCATGGTGGATGCATTTTTCCATCATTACCCTGTCGCATGGAAACGCGTCCACCATGGGCCTTGATTGTATCAATCATTGCATCGATGTCGTCTTGCGGCAAAAGCCCTTCAACCGGGCGCAATCCCACGCCATCATGAGACGCGGTGAAGTTAAAATACGCACAACCCATTTGCGCGGGCGGCATGCGCATTTGCCAAGCATTGAGATGTTCAGATGTACCGTTGAGCAATCCGTGCAACAAAAGCGGTGGCAATGAGAAGTTATAAATCATATGCGCTTCGTTGCGATTACCGAAATAACTCAAGTTCTCAGTATTGGGTACGTTTGTTTCCGTAATAATGACCACGGGTTCGCGATCAAAATCGGCCAGTAGTCTAATAAGGCGCACAATCTGGTGCGTTTGAGGAAGGTGAATACAGCTTGTTCCGATTTCTTTCCAAACAAAGGCAACGGCATCAAGGCGAATAGTTTTAACCCCTTGATTGATGTGCTCACGTGTCACTCTTAAAAATTCAAGGAGAACCTCAGGATTGGAGAAATCAAAGTCGACTTGGTCATGGCTGAATGTGCACCAGACATGTTTGGTGCCATTTGCGGTTTCCACTTCGCGTAACAAATCATGTGCGCGAGGCCTAACAACAGAGCTGGTATCGTCTTCAGGCGACGCTTCAAAGAAGAATTTATCGTAAGGTGCGTGGCCTTGTAAATATTCGTTAAACCAATGTCCCTGGCTGGACATATGATTAAGAACAAGATCAGACATTAATCTAAAATCTGCTGCAATGCGGCTTATGTCTTCCCAAGACCCTAAAAGACCATCAACCAAGCGATAATCGGTCACCGCAAAACCATCATCTGATGTGTAGGGAAAAAATGGTAGGATATGAACGCCATTAACCGTGTCGCGCAGATGTTTGTGCAGAAAATGATTCAGCAAATCCAGCGGCTTGTGTTCACCGTCTACAAAACTATTACCGTATGTTATGACATAATTATCTTTTTCAGACCAAAGCTCATTGCTCGGCAATCGTCCGCGGCGTCTTGGTGTATGTGCCTCATCCCAGAACGCTGCAATGACTTGTTTGGTCAGAGTTTCGGTATCCAGATCAGGGTAAATGGAGTTTACAAGCTGGGAAATGTTGTTTTTAAGACGTGATGACGAAATGTCGGCAATTGTCGGAAGATCTGTCAAAGTATGTTCACTTATATATATGCTTGTAGTTTGGGAGGCTAACTTAGCTAGATTATCTTACAATGGATTCGGTTGATGGCAAGTCCAACATGGGATAAGGATAGGATTAAATTGGCTTTGTTGTGATATGAGGTGTTTGAAATGGTTGGCTTTTTGAAAAAACTTGGTTCTATGTTCAGTGGCGAAGCAGCCCCTGCAAAGCCTGACAGACAAGAAAGCTATGAAGGCTATGTCATTGCATCTACACCAATTTCTGAGGGCGGGCAATTCCGCCTATGCGGTGTGATCACCAAAGACGTTGGTGGCGAGGAAAAAACGCATAGATATATTCGCGCCGATGTGTGCCAGTCTAAAGACCAAGCCGATGATTTAGCGATCATGAAGGGCAAACAGATGATTGATCAACTCGGCGATCGCGTTTTTCAGCCTTAAGGGCGCGCGTGCGGGTATCCAAGGTAATCCTTTATCATTTGAGTTAAGATCGTCTCAAAACATTGATTATGTTTGCAGATCTAGATGCATCTTAGACTAAAACTGAGCGACCTTGATAATAGCGGATCAAAAACCAAACTATTATCAAGGTTTGTTCAATTAAAAAGATGTCATTGTTAGGCGACGATACGTGTCAGCATTTCTTCAGCTGATAGTTTACCCAAACCACCACGCTTATGGAAATACTGCAGAACTTCAAATTCACTGTCCTTGCTCGGATCCGCTTTCAAATAATCGATGAAAGCATCCGCACCGCGCTTATGGATAAAGTTCCATGTCACTGAAATTGAGTCAGATAGACAGATAACATCGTGCAACCAGCCGTTTGGAATGTAGATCATTTGCCCTGGTTCCAATTGCCCTTTATAATCAGGCTCGACGCTTAAGCTTTCCAAATCATCTGCGCGAACATCCTTGAACCCGCCAAATGAATTGGCAGCGGTTTTCTGCGTGAGTTCAGCTGTACGGCTCGGGTGATAGAGCGCAGCTTCTTTGGTTCCATAGAACTGAGCAACAACTGCATCACTGCAGAATGGATCGCGGTGCATGCGCGTTCGCGCACCACGAGCGGCGACCAAAATACCGCGATAGGGGAAATTGTCATTGACTGGATTTGCCGTTTTGCCATTACCTGTGATCGGCATAATCAGATCACTGCTTGGAATACAATCTGGCTTTGTCCAGATTTTAGACAGTTCTTCAAACGCCTTGTCACCTTTTACGAAGTGCATATCCTTGAGCTGATTGTACCAACGAACATAAGGCACATGTTTAGGCATCGGTCCGTCTTTACCGAAGTTTTCGGCGAAATATTCGTTTAGCGATGAGGTTTTATCGAGATCAAACAATGTGTCATAAACTTGAGTTTTCATTTCCCCGACAGAATCTTTAAGTGCTTCTGGTCGCCATTTGTCGGCTTCATAAGGAATTCCACTGATAACAACAGGTTTATTTTGTGCAACATATTCAGAAACAAATTCTTCTTCTGTTAAATTTTCTCTGACTTCAAGTGACTTCATAACTCTTCTCCTCTTTGCTCTCTCGAACTGACTTGATGACAACTCATTTTCAATTCGAGGTCCACTTTTGACATTCCCTAAATAAAAGGCTAGCTCTCTAGTAACGCAAAAACGTTAAAACCCATGAACATATGTCCGGACAATATTACGAAAATCTAGTTCAAATTTTAGAGATTTTTTGAATGTTTTTTAAGTGAAATCAAAGTCCGCTTTAAGGTCGCTTCTTTGCGCATTCCTTCAAATAGCTTTAGGTATTGGAGCCGTATAGGATGGGAGGGCAAATCATTGTGCCGGATTCTGTTGTATTGCTGCAATCAGCCCCACCTAATGTTGCTTGATAGATTGCGTGAACCCAACATTGGGACGTTCGATGATTTCGCGC
>CAJQOR010000407.1 GCA_905479965.1 uncultured Rhizobiaceae group bacterium
AAAAAGAAAGCTGCAAAAAAGGCAGAAGACGAATAGTCTTTTAGTTCTTGCAATTCTAAAGCCGCTGGATACGTCCGGCGGCTTTTTTGTTTGCCTTTGTCATATGTTTGGCTACCATGATGATATTGCGGGAGTTGATAAATGATCACATTAGAATTTTTACTCACATCATTGGTGGTTGTGCTGTTACCTGGAACGGGTGTGATCTATACGCTTGCCTATGGTTTAGGGCAGGGATTGCGTGCAAGCATCATAGCTGCTTTTGGGTGCACTTTGGGTATTATTCCATCCGCATTAGCCGCAATCATTGGATTGTCTGCAATTTTGCATACGAGCGCAATCGTTTTTCAAACAGTCAAATTTCTAGGGGTGCTTTATCTGTTTTATATGGCATGGGGACTTTATAAAGACACAGGTCCGTTAAAGCTGCAAAGTCAGCAAAAACAGCTAAAACCGACAAAGATCATCATGGATGGCGCTTTACTCAATGCGCTTAACCCCAAGTTATCACTGTTCTTTTTAGCTTTTTTGCCGCAATTTACATCCAATACAAACCATGCACCAATTGCTGAGCTGACCGTGCTTGCTGGTATCTTTATGCTAATGACGTTTATCGTCTTTGTCATATATGGTGGTTTTGCTTCATTTGCCCGCGATTATGTTATTTCAAAACCCAATGTAATGAAATGGATCCGAAATTCATTTGCAGCGTCATTTGGATTGTTGGGCCTGCGATTGGCGTTATCTACTGAAAAATAGCCTTAGATTAGCTTTAAGCCTCTAAAACTAACATGCCCATCTTTACCGATGATAATATGATCATGCAGTGTAATACCTAACGGTTTTGCCGTGTCCAGGATCAGCTGCGTCATATCAATGTCTGCTCGTGAGGGGGGGGGATCGCCTGATGGGTGATTATGCACCAATATGATTGCTGTTGCTGATAGCTCTAACGCGCGTTTGACAACTTCTCGTGGGTAAACTGGGGTATGGTCAACAGTGCCTGTTTGTTGGACTTCATCGGCAATCAGCACATTTTTTTTGTCTAAAAATAGAATGCGAAATTGTTCGCGTTCTTCAAACGCCATCGCAGAATGGCAATAATCGATCACCGCAGTCCAGGATGTTAGCAATTGTTTATCGCGCAATTCAGATTTTAGCGTGCGCTGCGATATCTGGGCTAATAATTTTAAATCATTCGCCACACTTTCGCCAATCCCTTTGACCTCTTGCAAGCGAGCAACCGGGGCACCAAAAACTTGCGCTAGGCTGCCAAATTTTTCCAACAGTGCTTTTGCGATTGGCTTGGTATCTCTGCGCGGGATAAGGCGGAATAACAATAATTCGAGCAACTCATAATCTTCGAGCGCACCTCCGCCATTCGTTTTAAATCGTTGACGAAGGCGATCGCGATGTCCGTGATAATGTTCGGTTTTAGTTGGTTTTTGTTTTTTTTGCGAAATGGCTTGAGTGTTTTGTTCAGCGAAGTATAAACGTTCATCAATTTCTGGCTCTTCTAAACCAGCTGGTGTTTTCTTTTCACTGTCACCATCTTCATTCATCAAGTTAATCCAGGTCGGTCCAAGCCTTTATGGGAGAGGGTAAAGATTTCACAGCCATCCGCCGTTACCCCAATTGAATGCTCATACTGGGCAGTTAATGACCTATCGCGTGTGACAGCCGTCCAACCATCGGAGAGAACTTTTACATGAGGGCGACCAAGGTTAATCATCGGCTCAATGGTAAAAATCATGCCTTCACGAATTTCAGGGCCTTGGTCAGGTTCGCCATAATGTAAAATGTTTGGCACATCGTGGAACATCTGGCCCAAGCCATGACCACAAAAATCACGAACAACTGTACATCTTTCAGCTTCTGCGTAAGTTTGGATTGCATGCCCGATTGCACCTGTGCGGGCACCTGGTTTTACAGCTTCAATACCCAACATGAGGCACTTGTGAGTGACTTCCATTAAACGTTCTGCGGCACGCTTAATCTGCCCGACAGGATACATCCTGCTTGAATCGCCATGCCAACCATCGACGATATATGTCACATCGATATTGACGATATCACCTTCTTTTAGCGGCTTGTTATTTGGAATGCCATGGCACACGACATGGTTGATAGAAGTGCAAGAGGATTTTGTATACCCTCGATAGTTCAATGTTGCAGGAACCGCATTGTGATCCTTACCAAACTCAAACACAAACCTATCAATTTCTTCTGTCGTGATCCCTGGTTTTACAATGTCGACGAGTTCATCAAGGCATCGTGCCGTTAAAGCGCTTGCCTTACGCATGCCAGCAAAGCCAACTTCGCCATGAATTCGGATTTGGCCAGTGTTTTTAATGGGCGCTGATTCAGCTGCAATATAGTTTACCATATCAATTATTCTTTATTTACTCGCGTTTTGAATGTGTTCTTCGTCTAACTCAATCAGACCATCGGGCGAGATTCCTTCGTTTGTGATTTTGCACCTAATTGCATAAGCTTCAACCCCTTGTTTCATGGCAAGGTCAAAGTTTTCTGCATATAAGGGGTCTAAATCCCTGCAGATTTTCATTTTGTTGCAATCATCTCTTTGGATAAGATAGACCATTATAGCCCGATGGCCTTGTTTCACCATCTCCGCCAGTTCCTGCAAATGTTTGGCGCCACGCGCAGTTGCGCTATCGGGAAATTCTGCGAGGGGCTTTTCCCTCATAAAGTGAACATTCTTCACTTCTACATAGGCTGTTCCCAATTGTTCATCGTTCAGCAGAATATCTATCCGTGAATTTTGGCCATATTTTTGCTCACGCTTTAAGGTTCCATAGTCGGACAGGTTTGAGATCATGCCATCCACTATCGCAGTTTCAACCAGCTTATTGGGGCGAGATGTATTAATTCCGACTATAGTCCCATCCGCTTCAACCAGCTCTAGACTATATTGGTATTTGCGCGTACCGCCTGTGCCGTGATTACACATCCATATCGTTGATCCAGGTGTTGTGAGCCCTCGCATCGAACCAGTATTAGGGCAGGAGCCTGTTATCAGGGTGCCATCTTCCATCTCCGCATCGAAAAGAAAGCGTTTATAGCGTTTGATTAGCTTGCCGCGAACAAGTTTTGGTTCAAAGAACATTATATCGTAGCGCTCACATAAGACCCCGGTGCGTTTTCGATAGCCTTGAGCTTTGTACCACCGGGTTTACGTGCTTTGACTGCACCTTCATCGTGTTGAGCAATCCAATCGTGCCAATGCGGCCACCAGGAACCTTGGGTTTCATCAGCGCTAGTTTTCCACTGCTCGAAGGTTTGATTGCCTCGATCACCTGTCCAATATTGGTATTTACCGGCAGATGGTGGATTAACAATGCCTGCAATGTGACCTGAGCCAGACATGACATATTTTGTCGGTCCGCTGAAATAGCTGCAACCAAGATATACTGATTCTGGTGGTGCGATATGATCTTCTTTGGCTGCAATGTGCATGACAGGGATTTCAATATCGCTGACTTTGACCGCTTTGCCATCCAACATCATGCGCCCTTGAGATAAGTTGTTTTCAAGATAGCAATTGCGCAGATAAAACGAATGATTGGCGGCAGACATGCGTGTTGAATCTGAATTCCAATGCAGCAAGTCAAATGGCATTGGGTCTTTGCCTTTAAGGTAATTATTGACGACATAGGGCCAAATAAGATCTGCCGCGCGCAACATGTTAAATGCAGCTGCCATTTTAGAGCCTTCAAGATAGCCTGTCGCTTTCATATCTTCTTCAAGTGTATCGATATGCTCATGATCGGCAAAGACTTTGAGATCGCCCGCATGGGTGAAATCAATTTGTGTTGTAAAGAAGGTTGCCGATTTTATTCGCTTGTCACCCTTTTGCGCATGTAGTGCCAAAGTGGCGGTGAGTAGCGTTCCGCCGACACAATAACCGATTGCATTGACTTGTTTTTCACCCGTTGCTTTTTCAATCGTCTCAAGCGCGAAATCGATGCCAAGTTTTGAATAATCCGTCCAATCCAACTTCGAATGCTTTTCAGTTGGGTTAACCCAAGAAATGACAAAAACAGTGTGCCCTTGTTCGACAACCCAACGTATGAATGACTTCTTTTCATTTAGATCGAGGATATAGAACTTATTGATCCAAGGTGGGCAAATCAAAAGAGGGGTTTTTAATACCTTCTCAGTTGTTGGTTCATATTGAATGATCTGACATACGTCACTTTGAGCAATTACTTTGCCTGGGGACACTGCGATGTTTTCGCCAAGTTTGAAGGGAGTGGAATCAACTTGTCTAACCTTTAGATCACCTTTTCCCGCGGCAATATCTTCGGCTAAATTATGCATGCCGCGCACAAGATTTTCACCATTTGTTGCGACGGTTTCTTTATAGATCTCTGGATTGGTGAGCGCAAAATTTGTTGGTGAGAGTGCTTGTAAGATTTGGCGGACATAAAATTCAGCTTTATGCTTTGTATGATCGTCCAAGCCTTCGGTTTGTGCCACTAATCTTTCAGCCCAATCGCTGGTGACCCAATATGCGTTGCGAAGCACTTCAAAAAACGGTTGGTTCTGCCAATCGGGATCGGAAAAACGTCTGTCTTTACGTGTTGAAAAACTATCCGCCTCATCTTTGTTTGCCATTTTGTTGACGGAGTGGGTCCAAAGATCAAAATAGCTTGTGAGGAGGGAGGTCTGTGCTTCTATCGCGCGTTGCGGGTCTTCCATCCAATATTGGCTGACTTTCGACAGTGTTTTGACCATATCAGCGACAGGTTCGGAGGGTTTGTCGACCTTTTCGCCTTTTTCGCGTGGTTCCACCCAAGCGGCTGCGGCTTTACCTAATTGCTCAACTGTGCGGGCTAAATTATAGGCCATTTTCTCTGGATCATTGACAACATACGCTTCCAGAGGATTTTTTGGTTCCTGTTCGTCGTCTTTTTTGTCTGTCAATGTAGCACTCCCGCATAATACCAAGTAATGATAATCAATGCCTTAGTTAGGTAGAGATGTTATCATATGGATGTATATGTAAGTTTTTAATGACTTTTAATACGTTTGTCATGGTTTCAATGCGAGTTTAGGATGTATAAAGCATGAAAAATGATCGGGTACGCATTTTTGTCACAGTCGTGATCGCGTTTACCTTAACCGGTTGTGTTTCAACATCGCTGGAAGATGCTGCACCAACTGTTGTGCCAAACCAACCCACCAATTTGACTGCAATACCCCAAGAAACACCTGTATCTGAAAC
>CAJQOR010000408.1 GCA_905479965.1 uncultured Rhizobiaceae group bacterium
ACAAGTACAATTGATATTGTTCCGATATCCATTAGTTTGCTCCTACGCTTTTCTTGATCGCTGCGAGTTCTTCCTCGTCGATCACGTCTTTTTCTAGCAAGTCTGCTGGATCTTTATTCCAGTCGGCAATGAGGTTTAACAATGCCTGCACACATATGAGACAAATCGCAATGAGTATCATTGGCTGGATTGTTGCTGGAATAGGTGGGTCAAATGCTGTTCCAAACGTTTGCCAGCGATAAAACTTATTGATGAATACTTGATTATAGCTGCCAAAAACCAAGCAAGCGGCAAAGAACCATAGAAGCGTCACTGATAATACGTCACACGCATGCTGCGCCCAGCGGGGCAAGACATCGTATAATATGAAAATACGGATATGGCTGCGCTGTTGCATCGCGTAAATACCTGATAGCATGAACACAAAGCCGGCAATCCAGAGCGTAAGCTCATTGGCCCAAAGCGTTGGTGCCTCAATGGCATAGCGCAAGAAAACCTCATAAAGCATGACCAGCGTCATAGAGATAATCAGGATCATTGTGATCCGACCGATGAACATCGCAAAGCGATCTAAACGGCTAAATCGTTCAAATTCCATGGGCGCGTGAATGAGTGTGCGCATACCAGCTGCAAAAATGATTGGTATTAAAATCAGCACAGCCCAATCGATCATATCTGCAAAGCCACCAAATAGTCCGGGGAGGTTTGGTGTGATGTCTTTGCGTTGATGCAGCTCAGTAATCTGCATCGTCATGCTTTCCCCTGCATGTGGCCAAAAATCAAGGATATATGCTGGCATGTGCCATACGGCCCATCCGGCGCAAAACAAAAACAGGAATGGTAGGACCCATTCTGTTATATTTCCGGATTTTTGTTCCATCATCTTTTCTCCCAGCTATGCCAACTTATAGTGTTCTATAAACGCGCGATCAGGTTCAACACCCAATCCATTGCCATTTTGAATGGCAACACGCCCGTGATTTTTTTGCAATTGATTTTGAATATTTAATGGTTCAATCAAAAGTTCATCACGGAATTTATTGTCTGTTGTATCAAATTCTAGCATCGGCTCCCACGGATGTAATCCACCTGGAAGTGCAGGCATGGCGGCCAATAAGTGCAAATTGGTTGCAACTGCAATTGCCGAGCCCCAAACGTGATTTATAACAGGTGTGAAATGCGCATGACATAATGCAAGCACACGTAAATATTCGGATATGCCGCCGAGCGCGCAAACTTCGGGCTGGGCAATGTCTAATCCGCGTGCTTCTAAAAGTCCGCGCCAGCCCCAGCGATTAAACTCAGCTTCACCGCCTGCGATATTTGTCTTAAGGCCTTTTCGTAATTCGCGATATCCGTCTAAATCTTCGGGTGCAATCGGTTCTTCAAACCAATATGCGTCCAGTTCATCAAGTGCATGGCCAACATAAAATGCATCACTTGTTGTGTAACAGTGATTGGCGTCCGCCATGAATTTAAAATCATTGCCGACACCCTTGCGTACAGCCTGCGCCAAACGAATATCTGATTTTGGACCATGTCCGAGTTTCATTTTTGTCGCGGTAAAACCCATATCTTTAATGGCAGCAGCTTCATCTTCAAAGCGCTTGGCCAAATCGTCAACCGGTTCTGGGCGCAACATCATACCGTAACCATAAACGGATACATCCTTGCGGTGCGCACCACCAATAAGCTTGTGCAATGGCAGACCTGCGAGTTTGCCTGCTATGTCCCATAGCGCGATATCAACACCGGATAGGCTTTGCAAAGGCATGCCTTTTTGTCCGTGGTCACGCATGAGGTTATAAACTTTGTGCCAGATCACATCGCGATCTAGCGGATCGTCACCCAAAATCATGGGTTGGATAACGTGTTCAACAATCGATTTATTGGCAATGGCAATATTGCCAGGACCAAAGCACTCACCCCAACCAGTGACACCTTCATCTGTTTCCACTTCAACAAGATGCGCACTGCGTTTGGCATAATATTGCTGTGAATAGCCAAGCAGTTCGGGCATATCGTAAGATAGAATATGACTGGTGATTTTTGTGATTTTCATCAGGGCACGATCGTTGGTAAAAAGATGGCGACAGAGAAAACTCTGCCGCCCAATAAGATGTCAAACTTACAAATTATTTCATTGCGCCCAATTCGCGCAAGAATGACAAGTGGCTTTCTAGAAGTGATTTGGACTCTGGTGTTGTCGCAAATTCTGTCCAAGCTTCCTGAACAGCGTTACGATAAACAGCCATGTCTTCATCAGACCAAGTGTTTAGCTTGACGCCTTTATCGCGAAGCACTTTAGCTGTTTCAGCATTTTTCACTTCGTTGATAGTTGAGTTTTTCAGACCAAGAGCCTGCATACCAACTTTCAAGATAGCTTGGTGATGAGCTGGCATTGCATCCCAGATGTCCTTACGGCATGCCAAGTGATCGGCAGGCATTGAGTGGAAACCAGGATAATTTGTTTCATTTGCAATGTCATACAAACCAAGGCCAACATTGTTGGTCAAGTTTGCTGCATCTGCGCCATCAATGATGCCTGTTTCAAGTGCAGTAAAGATTTCGTTGAAATCCATCACGATTGGCGACGCGCCAAGCTTGGTGAAGATGTTTGTGATAACACCTGGAGGTGAACGGAATTTCCAACCTTTAAGATCAGCAACGCCTTTAAAAGACTTTGTTGAAGATAG
>CAJQOR010000409.1 GCA_905479965.1 uncultured Rhizobiaceae group bacterium
GGAAGCCTTTGGTGACCTCGGGTGAGTTTGGCGATAATGACCAAGCCCCTTTACGTTTACCAATGGCATTCCAAGTCCAAAGTGTTTTTTGGTTCACAGCATTCATGCGGCGCACCGGCACTTTGATCTTGCCATGATAGGATATAATCCATGCCCAATCACCATCTTCAAGCCCTGATTCATCACAAATTTCAGACGGGATATACATCGGGTTATCACCATGAATCTGGCGCAACCAAGCATTTTGCGATCCCCATGAATGGTACATTGCAGCAGGTCTTTGCGTCAGCGCATGATATGGATATTCGCCCGTATCAATTCCTGTACCTTCAAATGGTTCATACCAATCAGGCAGCGGATCAAAACACTCTTTAATGCGCAACGCATGGCTTTGCGGTGCTTTGGGCTCCATCTTACCTTCTGCACAGAGTTGGAATTTCGCCAACGGTTCGCAGTAGATCTGGAAGACGTTTTCAACAGGCGCATCCTGAAGCCCCATTTCAACTGCCCAATTCTGCCAAGCCATATTTGCATGTTTGTAATAAAGCGCTTCGGTCGGCACGTGACTTTCAGAAAATCCACCATTTTCAATGTAGCGTTTAATCTGATCTGGGTTCGGTTCACCGCGACCCGTTTTATCGCCATCTTCACCGCGCCAGCCTGCAAGCGGGCCAACTCCAGGTTTACGCTGGTGATTAGTGATATAATCGGCATAGTCTTTAAACTTAGCGCTGCCATCTTCATTAGTCATACCCGGCAAACCAAGGCGTCCACCTAAATCAATGAGGACAGATTGGAACCCGCGAACATCACGGTCCGGTTCAAAAACTGGCCAGCGGATGGCATCACACATGGCCTCTGGTTCACTGATCGGACGGTCAAGAAGCGAGATTGCATCATGGCGCTCAAGATATGTCGTATCTGGCAAGACCAGATCAGCATAGGCCACCATTTCAGATGAATAAGCATCTGAATAAATGAGTTTTGGAATGATATATTCGCCATTCTCATCTTTATCAGTCAGCATTTTCATAACGCCGGATGAATTCATCGACGAGTTCCATGACATATTGGCCATATACATGAACAACACATCAATGCCGTATGGATCACGCGCATGCGCATTTGGAATAACCATATGCATTAACCCATGCGAAGACATCGGAGCATCCCATGAAAACGCTTTATCAATGCGCTGCGGGGTTATGCCATCGTCTTCTAATAACATGCCTTCCGGACCACGCATGAAACCAAGCTGAGGTCCTGCAAGTGGCGTATTAGGTTTTGAACCGCCATGCGGCGCAGGTTGTGCACTCACTGGACGTGGGTATGGCGGCTTAAATCTAAACCCGCCCGGGCAATCAATTGAACCAAGCAAAATTTGAAGAACGTGGATAGCTCGGCAAGTTTGAAAACCATTTGAGTGGGCTGAAATTCCGCGCATCGCATGGAACGATACCGGGCGCCCGATCATTTTATCGTGCTTCTCGCCCTTCATATCCGTCCAAGGTTGGTCAAGAGTGATTTCTTTTTCAAACGCAGCTTCAGCGATTTCTCCGGCAATACGAACAATTTGGTTTTCGCTCACACCCGTTGCTTCGCACACATTGGCGGGTGCGTATTTCTCGTCCATATATTTTTCTGCAAGCAACGCAAATGCAGGTTGGGCTTTCACCCCTTTTTTGACAGAAATTTCTCCCTGTAGATCTGGCTTAACACCTTTTTTGTTGTAAGCCACCGCTTTGCCTGATTTACGATCGAGCACCAAAGCATTGCCGTCTTTATCGCGCGCGAATGTGCCGTGATCATTTCCACCTGGATTATTAATCACCAACCAAGGTGCGTTCGTATAGCGGATGAGGTAATCAACATCGATACGACCAGCTTTTAACAGCTCGTGAATGATGGAAAGCACAAACAAACCATCCGTGCCAGGTGTGATACCCACCCATTCATCAGCAATCGCATTGTAGCCAGTACGAACCGGGTTAACGCCGATGGTTTTAACACCGCGAGATTTTAACTTCGACAAACCGATCTTAATCGGGTTGGAATCATGATCTTCCGCGACACCAAAAATGACAAACAATTCTGTTTTGTCCCAATCAGGTGAACCAAACTCCCAAAACGCACCACCAAATGTGTAGATACCGCCCGCGGCCATATTGACCGAACAGAACCCACCGTGGGCAGCAAAATTTGGTGTTCCATATTGTTGCGCCCACCAACCTGTGAAACTTTGTGATTGGTCACGACCTGTGAAGAAGGCAAGCTTCTTAGGATCTTTTTTGCGCACGTCGGACAACCAGCCAGTGGCCATCTCCAATGCTTCTTCCCATTCAATCGGCTCAAACTTACCTTCGCCGCGTTCGCCAACGCGTTTGAGTGGCTTAGACAAGCGCGCCGGAGAATAGTGTTGCATGATGCCCGCAGAGCCCTTTGCACACAAAACACCTTTGTTAATTGGATGGTCTTTATTACCCTCAATATAGCGGATTTTATCTTCGCCATTTTCATCCTTGCGGACATGAACATTAATGCCGCAACGACAAGCACACATATAACATGTGGTCTGGCGAATTTCATCCGACACATGCGGCGACTTATCAACCACGTGAGAAGTTTCTGACAAAATCTACATCCTCCAAAAAAATTTAAACCCGCCTATTTCAGACAAATATACTTTATCACTTATCGCAACAAAGCGCCCACAATGTCTAGTAATCCAAATATGAATATTTTGCAAATTTGAGTTATTTATGAGATATTTAGTCTCATTATTTAACAAAATACGTTATTTTTGATAAATCCAGTTCAGAAGAATTATTAGCACCAGATTGCGACGAGCTTACTGCCTAAATAAAACAAAAGCGCCGTGTCAAAAATCAATCAAACACGGCGCTTCAAAGTTTTTATTGTAAGAATACGAAGCGGTTAGCCACGCCCCTTCCAAGGAACAAGTTTATCTTCTGCCATACGCATAAGAACGTCGATACCATACCCGATGACACCAATGATAATAATACCAATGATCACGATGTCAGTCAGTTGGAATTTAGATGCGGCGATAATCATTTTACCAGCACCTTTTTCCGCAGCTACGAGTTCTGCCGCCACAACGGTTCCCCAACAAACACCCATGGCAACACGCGCCCCGGTGAATATTTCAGGTAGTGAGTTCGGTAAAATAACCTTCATCAACAATTGTCGTTTAGTGGCTCCCAGCGAATAAGCTGCATGAACTTTTGAGATATTCACACCAGACACACCCGCGCGCGCTCCAATGGTCATAATCCACAACGCCGCTAAGAAGAGAAGACTGATCTTACCTTGCTCGCCAATACCGAACCAAATGATAATCAACGGGATCAGTGCAAGTGGCGGTACCGGACGCATGAACTCTACAATTGGATCAAACCAACCACGGAGCCAAGAGTTTAGACCCATGGCAAAACCAAGCGGAATACCAAACAGACAACCCAATGCGAAACCAACAACAACGCGGATAAGAGACCAAAACACGTTCTCCCAAAGACCCACGCCTTGGTAACCTTCAGCATTTAACTGCCAAAATCTATCCCAAACCTGCTCAGGTGGCGGCAAGAACAAAGCTTCCATCGTGCGACCTTGTGCCGGGCGAACCGACAAAGACCCCTTAGATGTCATGAAGATTTCACCATCATTAATAGCAACAATGTCATTTGGGCTAATTGGCTTGCCGTCAATTGCTGTCACACGATAGCCTTCATCTTTACCACCCACATCATTGTCTTGAGCTTTCAAGATCTTGCCGCGTCTTTCAGGCACAAGAACAGCATCATCGATCGCAAATCCAGTTGATGAATTGGTAAACTCAGGCGCTGAGGCACCTTCTTCACCTTGCTTGGAGACATAGACAAACACTGTAGCATCAGCCGTTTCGCCAGCTGCATTCGTCGCTGTATATTGAAACGACGTTTCGCCAGTAAACGGTGGAGGCAAAATAGTGAACGGTATAAGCTTACTTCCCGTCGCAATCCCCCACAACAAGAAGATTGTAATCACCGCAGCAATAGACGCGGCTCTGTTGGCGGTTACAGCACTTTCGTCACCAAATGTAACTGTTTTGAGGCTGTCAAATCCGGTTGCCTTTGCTCTACCGCGACTATAGGCGGTATAAACCAAAGAACATAAACCAGATACTGCTAAGTATATCCCAAAGATTGCGGCAATGCCGAGAACCATCCAGAACGTTGTCGAAATTAGATCACCGATTTCACCCCACATTATGCACTCTCCGTCCGGCCCATAATCTCTTCTTCCATATCCCAAATCATATTTAGGATCTCGTCACGTATGGGTCCAAAATCTTTGTGACGTTTAACTTCACGCAAATCAGCACCAACGCCAATTTCCGCAAAAGGAAGTTGATATTCTTTGTGAACTCGGCCAGGACGAGGAGCCATAACAAGTAGGCGCTCACCAAGAAGCAACGCTTCTTCTACCGAGTGAGTGATCAAAATGATTGTTTTGCCTGTTTCTTTCCAAATATCCAAAACGAGGCTCTGCATTTTCTCACGTGTCAATGCATCAAGCGCACCAAGTGGCTCATCCATCAAGATAACATCAGGATCATTTGCAAGACAGCGCGCCAAGGCAACACGTTGTTGCATACCGCCCGACAGCTCATAAATCATTTTATTTTCGAATTCTTGCAATCCTACAATTTCAAGAAGCTCTTTGGTTCTCTTGCTGATCTCATCTTTTGGACGACCAGCCATGCGAGGGCCAAAACCGATATTCTCGGACACATTCATCCATTCAAAAAGTGCACCCTTTTGAAAAACCATGCCACGTTCGGAATGAGGTCCAAGCACGCGGTCACCGTTGAGAGAGATTTCACCAGCTGTGGGAGCTAGAAAGCCAGCAAGAATATTCAAGAGCGTGGTTTTCCCGCAACCAGATGGACCAAGCACGGCCATCAGCTCGCCTTTTTTAATATTGAGATTGATGTTTTTTAAAGCCTCAACAGAGCCCCCATCGGGCAAAGAGAAGGTCATGGAAACATCGTTAATGATCAAACCAGACATTGGCGCCACCTCCGATTTATAAGAAAAGGGATGCGTGGCGCCCAAAACGCCACGCTAAGTAATTTTAAGAGCTAAAGCTCAAATTACATTTTTGTAGCAGCTTCAAGATAGCTTGCATCAATAACAGCTGAATAGTCTGGCAGTGCTTTGATTTTACCTGATGATTCTAAGCTTGCTGCAGCATTTGTGAAGAACTCGGCAACACCGCCACCCATCCACTCAGCTGAAAGCTGTGTGTCTGTTGTAGGGAACACAAATGTACCGATCACTGCTGTAGTGCCTTCAGCATCCATACCAGCAGCTTTTGCAATTGAATCCATCATTGGAGCTGGATCAGCTGCATATTGCGCATTCATGTCGGCAGTAACCTTCAAGAATTTCGCAAGGATTTCTGGGTTTTCTTCACCAAATGACGTTGGGATAGAAGTGATATCAAACACTTTACCAACAACAGCTTCTTTTTCAGCGCCTTCGATGATTGGGCTACCATATTGCTTCATTGCGCGAAGTGAACCACCCCAACCGCAAGCCATAGCAAGATCAGTATTTGGCTGAGCAAATGCAGCAGCTGAATCTGATGGAGCCATATCCACGATCTCAAGATCACTTTCAGCAATACCGAAATGTGCCATTTGAGC
>CAJQOR010000410.1 GCA_905479965.1 uncultured Rhizobiaceae group bacterium
CTTGAAGTGGCTAAGATCCTGGGTATTGAGGACATGTTGAATAAACCTGTCGGTGGGTTATCCGGTGGTGACCGCCAACGTGTTGCATTGGGCCGCGCAATTGTGCGTGAACCCAAAGCATTTTTTATGGATGAACCATTGGGTGCGTTAGATGCAGAGTTCCGTGAACATATGGCCGAAGAATTGCGCGCACTTCATGATCGCATGGGTGCGACGACGGTTTATGTGACCCATGATCAATTAGAAGCCATGCAGATGGGCGACAAGATCGTTGTCATGAACCATGGTGTTGTCGAGCAATTTGGGAAGCCGCAAGAGATTTATGACTGGCCGGCAACTAAGTTTGTGGCGCAATTCATCGGATCACCATCCATGAATTTCTTAGATTTCAATGGCAAGGTTGAACCTAATTCTGGTCAAATAAACATTGGTGAGCATCTTATTGATATCCCAAAGAGCAGAGATGGCGCCAGCGGTGAATTATCGCTCGGTGTGCGTCCGGAACACATCAAATTTGATGATAGTTCAAATTACAAAGGCGAGGTGAGCGCCGTGGAATATCTTGGGACTACGCAAATCATCACGTTGCAGACACCTAATGGGATCATCAAATCGCGGATTGCTTCCGACCAACACGTTAAGAATGGCGAAAAGATCGGGCTAAGTTTTGATGCACGTACTTTGACGATGTTTGATAACGCAGACGGCCGCGCTTTAAAGTCCGAAGCAAATGAGGGGGCCTTCCATTATGGCTGAAATTAGTCTTCAAAATGTGACAAAAAGATTTGGTGATGAGCTGGCTCTTGATAATGTGTCGCTGACCATTGCGGATGGATCATTTGTGGTGCTTTTGGGACCCACAGGCGCAGGTAAAACAACAACGTTGCGAATGATTTCTGGTTTAGATGATCCAGATAGTGGTGATGTGCTCATTGATGGGCAGTCAATTGTTGGTCAAACGCCCGCACAGCGAAATGTAGCGATGGTCTTCCAACAATATTCGCTTTATCCGCATCTCACGGTTCGGCAAAATCTGGAGTTTCCATTAAAATCTCCATTGTTGCAAACACCGCAAAATGAGATTGATGAAAAAGTAAAAGCTGTTTCAGAGGTTCTCCAAATTGCGCATAAACTGGATAATAAAGCGACCGCTTTATCCGGTGGTGAAATGCAGCGCGTATCTATTGGCCGCGCGCTTGTACGCTCACCGAACATCTATTTGATGGATGAGCCTTTAAGTTCACTTGATGCGAAATTGAGGGCGGATCTCCGCATTGAACTTAAACGCATTCAAGCCAGCTCGGGTCAGACGCTTTTATATGTAACCCACGATCAAATTGAAGCCATGACCATGGCAACGCATATCGGTGTTTTAGATAAAGGCAAGCTTGTGCAGTTTGGTTCGCCACGCGATGTTTATGAAAATCCGGTCAGCATTTATTCAGCCAGCCGATTGGGGCAGCCGCGGATAAATATTTTGCCAGCTGATCTGTTTGATGGGGATTGCCCACACGCTGCAAAAACGATTGGTCTACGCCCAGAACAGATTAATCAAGGTATTGGTGAAGATGCGTTTGTAACACGTGTTGAACACTTAGGTGATCAAACGCGATTACACCTTAAATTTAAAGAACATGATCTCATCACCGTGACTGATGCGCATACTCCATTGCAAAATGGAGAGGTCATTCAAATTCAACCAAAACAACCATTTTATTTCGATGAAGACGGTGCACGTATCGTGTAAGGGAGGAAGCTATGACGCAATTTATTAATAAAAAGGAAGACATTGTAACGGATGCGATCGATGGCATTGTTGCTGCTTCTGGTGGAAAACTTGCGCGACTTGATGGTTACCCGCATATTCGCGTAGTCGTTCGCAATGATTGGGATAAATCAAAAGTAGCGTTGGTCTCAGGAGGCGGTTCAGGACATGAACCTGCACATGCAGGATTTGTCGGCCAGGGCATGCTAACGGCCGCGGTGTGTTGAGATGTGTTTGCCTCCCCAAGCGTTGATGCGGTGCTTGCTGGTATTTTAGCTGTCACCGGATCAGCTGGATGTCTATTAATTGTCAAAAACTATACGGGCGATAGACTTAATTTTGGTCTCGCGGCAGAACGTGCCCGCGCGTTCGGGCTAAATGTGCAAATGGTCGTTGTTGATGATGATGTTGCCCTTCCGGACTTGCCGCAAGCGCGCGGTGTTGCCGGAACGTTATTCGTGCACAAAATCGTTGGTGCGCTTGCGCAAAATGGTGCAGATTTAGATACCGTTGCCGCCGCTGCGAAAAAAGTCATTGATGGCGTTAAAAGCATCGGTATGTCGTTAGATACATGTACGGTTCCTGGATCGCCAAAAGAAGATCGTATTCCGGATGGAATGGCTGAGTTGGGCTTGGGTATTCACGGCGAAGCTGGGGTTGAGCAAATTGCATTTAATAGCGCAAAAGAAGCGTTTGCTGCAATGTCTGCTAAACTTGAAATTGCTATGGCTGATGGTCCACATGTTGCACTTTTGAACAATCTTGGTGGTGCATCAGTCTTAGAAATGTCGATCATTCTCAAAGAGTTAATTGGTTCTTCTCTTGGCAAGAAAATCACCGGTGTAATCGGCCCGGCGTCGATGATGACATCCTTAGATATGCGTGGGTTTTCAGTGTCAATTTTCCCTGCAAACAGCACAGAGTTGGAACTTTTAAAAGCTGCAACACCATTGGTGGCTTGGCCGGGTGTGTCTGAGATAAGTCCGATTGAGATTAAACCGCTCAATGATGGACTAACGGCGATAAAACCAATTCCATCATCTCATAAACAGACAGAAGAATTCTTACGCAGTTGTTGCGAGGTGTTGATTGCCGCAGAAGACGACTTAAATGCGTTAGATGCAAAATCTGGTGATGGGGACACGGGTTCCACGCTTGCAGGTGCGTCACGCGCGCTCATTGGTGCAATGGACCGTCTGCCACTTGCTGATCATACTCAGCTTTATCGGGCGATTGGTTTGGAGCTTAGTCAGACGATGGGTGGATCATCTGGGGTACTATTGGCAATCTTCTTTGCAGCAACGGGCGATGGTGCATCAAGTGGTTTACCTATGCGCGATGCGCTTAAAGCTGGTCTCGCGCGCATGCAAGAAATTGGTGGCGCTCAAATTGGAGATCGCACAATGGTTGATGCACTAGCGCCCGCATTAGATGCACTTGAGAAAGGCTTTAAAGAAGCCGCGGAAGCTGCAAGAGCAGGCGCTGATCATACCGCTAGCATCTTACAAGCCAAAGCAGGGCGCGCAGCTTATATCAATGCGCAGCAATTAGAGGGTCATGTGGATCCAGGTGCTGAAGCTGTTGCGCGTTTA
>CAJQOR010000411.1 GCA_905479965.1 uncultured Rhizobiaceae group bacterium
CGCTAAAATTCTCGTGCGAAAGAACGAAATCATCATCGACCAGATCATTGGAATTGTGGGTCGTACTTTTGGGATTGTCGACGGATTTAAATATTCCAAGGTTTTTAAAGCGGCAGCTGAAGAGGGCCGCGTCTGGGATGAGGACAACCTTGCTGAATTTTTGAAAAAGCCGAAAGCTTATATGAAAAAGACCAAGATGAGTTTCTCAGGTCTGAAAAAAGACGAAGACATGGTTGCGATCATTGAATATCTAAAATCGGTGAGTAAGTAATCAATGAAGATACTCAAACAGGTTTCATTTTTAACCGCTATATTGCTCTGTTCAACAGGTGCGTTTTCAAACGAACTTGGCGATCCCGAAAGAGGCAAGCAAGTTTATAAAAAATGTGCCAGCTGCCACATGGTCGGGGTGAAGGCGAAAAAACGCGTGGGTCCGCCGTTGAACAATATTATCAATGCCAAAGCTGGTGGTGTTGCGAATTTCAAATATTCAAAGGCTTTGAAAAAAGCAGCAAATGATGGTTTGCATTGGGGTTTTGATACGCTGGATGCATTTATTGAAAATCCAAAAGGGTTTTTACCAAAAACCAAGATGAGTTTTCGCGGACTTAAGGATCAATCAGATCGCGTCGATCTCATCGCGTATCTGGCGACATTTTCAGGTGGTGAACTTGCATCCAAAGTCGACGAAGGATTTACCGTATCAAAAGATATTCTCGCTCTAAAGGGTGATGTTGAATACGGGCAATATCTGTCGAGTGAATGTACAACATGTCATCAATCCAGTGGAGAGAATGATGGCATACCCGGTATCGTTGGTTGGGAAACTGAAGCGTTTGTAATTGCAATGCATGCCTATCGCGAAAAGCAACGCGAAAACCCAGTTATGCAACTGGTCACCGGGCGCTTGTCGGACGAGGAGATCGCTGCTTTGGCGGTGTATTTTAAAGACTTAACTGAGGACAATTAGGGAGAGGAAATATGACCTTAAAAAGAAGAACATTTTTGGGAGCAGCAGGTGCTGCATCTGTCACACTAGCTTCACCGATGGTATTGGCCGATGGTCATTCAAAACCGCGTGTCGTAGTTGTAGGAGGGGGCGCAGGTGGTGCCACAGCAGCGAGATATATCGCTAAAGACAGTAAGGGTGAAATCGATGTGACTTTGATTGAACCTTCGCGCATGTATTACACATGCTTCTTCTCAAACCTATATCTTGGTGGGTTTAAAGAGATTGATGATATCGGTCATTCCTATGGTAGCTTAGCAGCAGGCGGTGTAAATGTTGTCCATGACTGGGCCATCGGCGTTGATCGTGATGCGAAAACCGTCTCGCTTGCTGGTGGTGGTGCAATTGCGTATGACAAACTAATCCTATCGCCGGGTATCGACTTTGTAGATGGCGCGGTCCAAGGTTGGGATGTTAGTGCACAAAACGCCATGCCGCATGCCTATAAAGCGGGGTCGCAGTCAGAGTTGTTGAAGGCTCAACTTATGGCAATGCCCGCGGGCGGCACATTTGCAATGATTGCTCCACCAAACCCATATCGTTGTCCTCCAGGACCATATGAGCGCGTATCGATGGTTGCTCACTTCCTTAAAAACAACAATCCAACGGCTAAAATCATTGTAGCTGATCCGAAACCAAAATTCTCAAAGATGGCGCTCTTCCAAGAGGGCTGGGCGGACCATTACGATGGAATGATCGATTGGATCGGCGAAGAATTCGGTGGCGCAAATGTGTCTGTTGATCCCAATGCTATGACCGTGTCCATAGATGGCGAAGAGACTAAAGTTGATGTGTGTAACGTCATTCCGGCAATGAAAGCGGGTCGTATTGCGGAACTTGCTGGGGTAACAGAGGGCAATTGGGCGCCTGTTAATGCTGCGGATATGTCAACCAAAGCTGATAGCGATATATATGTGCTCGGGGATGCATCGCAACAGGGTGATATGCCAAAATCAGGCTTCTCAGCCAACAGTCAGGCCAAAGTTTGTGCCAATGCTGTTCGCGGTGCTTTGACAGGTTCAAAAGTCTTCCCAGCTAAATTCTCAAACACATGCTGGTCGCTAATCACCACCGATAACGGGGTTAAAGTCGGTGCAACATATGAAGCTACAGCGGAGAAAATCGCAAAAGTGGATGGATTTATTTCCAAAACTGGCGAGACCGATGATGTTCGCAAAGCAACATAAGAAGAATCTGAAGGTTGGTATTCAGGTATTACAGCTGACATGTTTGGCTAAATAAAATTATCCCCGTTTGATGTTTCAGTCGGGGATTTTATTTGACGTTAATGTTGATTTTGGAACTATTTTTAGCTTTGGGCTATTCGTCCCAAGACCTTTGAAGTGTCTCATAATTTACCAGTGCCTGTTTGTATGAGACAAGGGGTAACCCGCGGGCAACCCAACCCGGTCCTGATCTATTGCCAAGCATACCTTCCGATACATCTACAATTCCGTCCAGACCATTTGTTTTAAGAAAATGTGTAACTTCAGCTGAGCGTCCCCCAGTTGCACAAATAAGTGCAATTTTCTCAGGTTCATATTGAAATAAAACAGATTGCAAACGCTCTAGGAAATCTCTTTTATGCATGGAAATGGGGAGTGCACCCTTGGCGATTCCTGTTTCTTCCCACTCTTCATGTGTACGAATATCCAAGACAACTAAGTCGCCGGATAATGATCTTTCATACGCGACAGGGGCACTCATGAGTGAGGCGTCTGCACGAGCAGGCGAAGAGATAAATGCCAGCATGAGGCATAAAACTGTGGTCGCAAATCTAAAATTCTGGGTTTGAAAGTCTCGGTTCGTTATCACAACATACAATTATTCAAATTCCATCTGTTCATAAACCCGTCCGGCATTGCGTGTCGCTAACTCATCAAATGTGTGCAGATGCGCATAAGGTGATTGATCAACGTAATAAGCTTCCGCTAAATCACCATCTTCTTCAAGGTGTTCGCCGATCTTTCCGCGCAAATATACAAGATAATCATGAGTATAGCGTCTCACCTGATCCATATTTGTCGGATGGCCATGCCCAGGAATAACATAAGTTGCGTTCAGAGCTTCAAATTCCGTTTCCCAAGTTTGCACCCATTCACCTGTCATAGTGTCTTCAAAAATAGGTAATAAACGCTCATGAAACGCCATGTCGCCTGCAATAACTAAACCTTGTTTGGGTAACCACACTTGCGTATCGCCAGGGCTATGCGCAGGACCGAGATGCAAAATTTCTATTGTGAAATCACCAAGCTCAATCACTTTTTTGTCTTCAAATAACTCAGTTGGAAGCGCAATGGTGGTCCCCTCTGATTTATCCCGATTATAGCGTTTCATATTCTCTAAAGTCTGATGCCCGCGTTCTTCTAACTCATGAGCTGCGTCCACATGCGCGATAATAGGTACGCCAAGTTCGGCCCAATAGGAGTTGCCAAGTGCTGCATGTCCCTGACCGTTTTCATTGATCACATATTTAACGCTTTGATCGGTAATCTTCTTAATTTCATCATGAAGCGCTTTTGCCAATGAATAGGCCGCACCACCGTTTATAACGACAACCCCTTCGCCAGTTACAATGAAGCTTAGATTATTGTTGTGGCCACTATTTTCATAAGTTGGCGGTGCTGTTGCGCCAATGGCCGACCATACATGCGGAATGACTTCAACAGGTTTAGAATATAAAAGTGACCCGGGGTATTGATCTGCAATATTTTCATCCGCCATTGCTGGCAAACACATCATAGCTAATAATGCGAGTGTTCTGGTAAACATCAAATTTCCCCTTCTAAAAACTCATACCCATCTTGCATGATACCAACTTTGCCGATGCCCCCTTTGGGCAGGTGAAAGCCAATGATGTTCATGTCTTCATTGGTAATGCGGTCGAAGAGCATTTTGCGTGATGTGATC
Source organism: uncultured Rhizobiaceae group bacterium (assembly GCA_905479965.1). The sequence continues at coordinate 3,920 of CAJQOR010000411.1, forward strand.
GCAGTTTCGCGGTTCTGATCTGATCCGCTTGGCCAAGATGGTTTTTTAAATGCAATATGATGATTACCTATAGCATCTCCCAAGATCATCGTTGATGTCGATCCATTTCGCACTTCAAAACTCATATGTCCAGGGGTATGTCCAGGTGATGAAACAGCGGCAATTCCGGGCAATATTTCTTGACCATCATTGAAAAATTCAACCGTATCTTCAATGACGGCAAATCGGCGCTTTGCGCCCACTGCAAAGGGTTTTAAACGATCAGATAAACCGTCAACGGTATTTGGGTTCCACCAATAATCCCATTCATTTTGACCAATTAAATATTTCGCATCGTAAAAAAGTGGATCATCAAAATCATCCAATAGACCCCAAAGGTGGTCAGGATGGGCGTGGGTGAAAACAACATGGGTGATATCCTCTGGTGATAGGTCCAAATTCTCAAGGCTATCAATGATCATTCCAGCAGAGGGCATAAAATCAGGACCTGATCCGACATCGAATAACACATTGTTTTCGCCATCTTGATAAAGCGCTAAATTACACTCTGGTGTGAGTTGATCACGCGATAAATTAAACTGCGAAAGAATAGGGGGTAAGTCGCCTTGTGGAACGGTTCCAAAAATGAAATCACCTGGAAGCACAAGGTTGCCATCGCTTACCGTCGATAGGGTGGCTTTACCTATATTGATCTGAGCAATTGATAGATTTGGTGTCGCCCCTAAAACGGACAAAGCCGCAGTGCCTTTTAAAACGTTTCGTCGTGTAATAGGCATATTTCACTCCATTCATTCATATATTCGAATATGAATGAATAAAATGCATTGTGCAACCTTTAAGCTGCCCAAACGTTTTTGACGAAGATAAAATCATACGAAAAAACCACGCCAAAGCAGAGTTTGCAGTTCAACATGGTTTAAGTAGATTTAGAGCGCACTAAAAGCGCAGACATCGTGCCTATAAAAAATCATCACGGTGAGGCGTGAAGCAGTCGATCAAAGTGCCCGGTTCAAGGCAAACGCAGCCATGTATAAGCTCTGATGGAATGACGAAACTATCACCTTTTTTCACGTCGCGTTTTTCGTCACCTAATGTGAAAATAAAACGTCCGCTTTCCACATAAGTAGATTGAACATGCGGG
>CAJQOR010000412.1 GCA_905479965.1 uncultured Rhizobiaceae group bacterium
TTCCCCGCAAACAACGATTGAAGTGCTCACACCCGATTTCTTGCGCAAAGATGGTGCATTGGAAATCGTTGTTGAAGCGAGACCAGATGTGTTTAACCACAACTTGGAAACAGTACCGTCACATTATCTGACTGTTCGTCCAGGCGCGCGTTATTTCAATTCCGTTCGTTTATTGCAGCAAGTTAAAGAGTTGGACCCGACGATCTTCACCAAGTCAGGTATTATGGTTGGATTTGGCGAAGAACGAAACGAAGTTTTGCAGCTAATGGATGATTTGCGTGTTGCAGATGTCGATTTTCTAACGATTGGCCAATATCTTCAGCCAACGCGTAAGCACCACAAAGTTGTTAGCTACGTGACGCCTGATCAATTTAAGTCATATGAAACAAATGCTTATGCAAAAGGTTTCTTGATGGTGTCTTCAAGCCCGTTAACGCGATCATCGCACCACGCAGGTGATGATTTTGCCAAGCTAAAAATTGCGCGTGATGCGAAAAACGCTAGATGAGCGTTGTAGTTTATGCCTAAATATGAGCGAACGCATCTCGTCAATCATAAAGCGCAAAATATGTTTGATCTTGTGGCTGATATTGAAAGATATCCTGAGTTTTTACCTATGTGTGAAGCACTCACAATACGCGAAACGCGTGAACGTGGCGGCAAAACGCTGTTGATTGCGGACATGACCGTTGGCTATAAATCGATCAATGAGACATTTACCAGTCAGGTTTTTTTAAAGCCCGATGAAATGTTGATTGAAGTGAAATATATCGACGGACCGTTTAAGCATTTGGATAACCGTTGGCGGTTTAACGATATTGAAAACACCGGCACAAGTGAGATCGATTTTTATATCGACTACGCCTTCAAAAATATGGCTTTGGGCGTTTTGATGGGCTCAATGTTTGAACGTGCATTTGCAAAATTTACCCAAAGCTTTGAAACTCGTGCTGACGAGATTTATCGCGTATAAAAGTAACCTTTAAAACGCTGGGTGTCTTATGAAAATCTTCTTATATATTTGCGCTGGTATATTTCTGATTGGCCCACTTCTTGTGTGGGCTTGGATTTCAGGTATGGCATGCGCTTTTGTGAATTCATCGAGTTGCGGTATTGATATAGGCGACTTCATCAATGAAGAGTTTTTTACGCTCTACGCGTTGCCGTTTTTGCTTGGCATCATTTGTTTTTACTTCGCCCGCAAACATAATCCTGGAAACCTTACAACTCAAGACACGAAGATAAAGAACGATTAATAGAGCCTATTTGCTAGCGTTAATCGCAGCTGTCTGGAACGTTTTGTCATCAAGTTTATCTGTTGGGCTTTTGGGCGCACCACCACCTTCGCCAACATATTCATCGCGCGTTCCAATAAAGTAGTAACCGCCTTTAACGCGCGGTGTGATCACATAACGTTCATGCAATTCAAAATCACCCTCTGTGCAGCGGATTTCACCCACATGAATCTTAATACCATCAGATGTTTTGCGCCCAGAGCTTGATTCAAAATCTCCTTGGCACTTTTTCTCTTCTGCTGCGACCGACGTTTCAATGAGTTGGCTTTCGCTCATGCTGGTATTGTTGGGAACAATATGTGTAACGAGCAACCGCGCATTGCCTTCTGCAACCGCATGATATCCGGTCAGATCTTCTTCAAGCTGGTCACTTGGAATAAGTTTGATGTCTGACAAACCTGCATAGCCGATCAGCGCAAACATTTTCTGTGTGGCTTCAAGTTGATGCGCTGGATTATTGTCATTGGTAACTGTGTTTTCCACAAGATCAGGCGCCCCAGCAGAAGGCGCTGAAACAGATGGTGCCGGCTGGGAAACTGCGGGCTGGTTTTGTGCATTATTTGCGCCAAGGCCCTTAGCGGCATTAGAACGAGCCGCATGCAAATCCACACATTTTGACAAGCGCGCTACAACGCGAGATGTCCCAGTTAGACGAAAGTCATAGGTGTACGACCCATCATAAACAAATAATTTATTTCCGCGACGAAAACGCGATATCATGGAAGGGTCGTAAGGCATTGGCATAGTGACAAGTTTTGGAGTTGCTGTTGTTGCCGTTGCGGAAAACCAGGTGCTGCGATCAATACGATATTGCATTGTAAATGTGTTGCCGGCTGTCAAATTCCAATGTGGAGAGCCAAACCCAAGGACCCAGCCGTAAGTTTCATCAATTTGTATGCTCATGGAAATGCCATTGCGATAATTTGCGGTCGCAGTACATGATAAAAACGATCCATCTTGGTCTGAAACAAAAGCTTCACCGCTCCATGCACCAACTTTAAAGCGTTCAACAGATCCAGCATAGCTGGGAATGGTAAAGGCCATGAGCGTTAGGCAAGTTTTTACAAGAAGTCTGAACATGATTTGCTCCCCCAAACACAGTGATATTAACCGTTTTTATTTGTTTGGGGATAGTCTGCTAAACTTTTTCAAAAAGTCAATTCACCGAAGATAAATCTCGCAAAATATCAATAGATTAATAGCGTAATTCATATTTAAGATTGTACATTTGAATAATTGCAACTTTGTGCGGTTAGGTATCGGGTAGGGCCGTTCGTCTTAGGAATCAATGATAACCCTAAGAAGCTCACCCAACGCGCGGTCAACGGTTGCTTTTCTGATTTCATCGCGTGATTTGTCTGAGCCCAAAACAAGCTTATAGGTTTGAACGCCGTCTTTATTTGCAACGCCCATATAAACCAACCCAACCGGCTTGTCGTTCGAACCACCGCCGGGACCTGCAATACCAGTGACAGCGACACTTACATCAGCGCGTGAATTTTCCAGCGCACCTTGGGCCATCTCATATGCTGTTTGTTCGCTCACCGCGCCATGCTTTTCCAACGTGCCTGAAGTCACACTGAGCATATCCATTTTCGCTTGATTGGAATATGTCACAAATCCGCGATCAACGACGCTTGATGAGCCGGCTATATCTGTCAGCGCTCCGGCAATTAAACCACCCGTACAGCTTTCTGCCGTCGCTACCATCAGACCTGCGTCTGAATAAAGTTTGATGACATCAGCAGCCTTGCTCATGAATGCGTACCATAAACCACGGTCGCCGTTGCAATAGCGGCAATACCTTCTTCACGGCCAATAAAGCCAATTTTCTCGTTTGTCGTTGCTTTGACTGAGCAGCGAACAACATCAATATCTAATATTTTAGCCAGGCTTTCGCGCATTTTTTTGCGATGTGGGCCAATTTTGGGCTGTTCAGCGATCAATGAAACATCAGCATTTGTGATAATGCCGCCATGATCACGGATAATTTTTGCCGCATGCTCTAAAAATATGTAAGAGGCCGCGCCTTTCCACTGAGGATCAGAAGGCGGGAAGTGATCGCCAATATCACCTTCACCACATGTCGCAAGCAGTGCATCTGTGAGTGCATGTAACGCAACATCAGCATCGGAATGCCCAGAAAGCGATTTATTGTGCGGAATATCAACGCCGCAAAGTGTGACATGGTCACCATCGACTAACTGATGGACATCATAACCGTTACCCGTTCTTACATCGGCAAATGCAGGTTTCAATTTTTCATTGGCCATTTTTATATCTTCCGCAGTCGTCAATTTGATGTTGTCTTGTGCGCCAGGAACGATGAACACTTGGCCATTATTCCACTCAATCAGTGCGCAATCATCTGTAAAATCAAAACGCTCCAACTCATCTGCCCTTATATGTGCTGAGAGAATCGCATCAAATTTAAAACCCTGTGGCGTTTGCGCTGCATAAAGATTTTCACGCGACACTGTATCTTTAATGATCATATCATAATTTGAGCGTTTTAGCGTATCCGTCACAGCAGTTGCAGGTAACACCGCTGTTTGCCCATCATATAATGCATTTAACACACCATCAATGAGTGGGGCTTCAACGAACGGACGTACGCCGTCGTGAATAAGAACGAAGTCTGGATTGTAATTTACGGCTGCTTTTAAGCCGTTGAGCACCGATTGTTGTCGTGTTGCGCCGCCTTTAACAACTGAAAGAGAACTTTGATCAAGCTCTTTGCTGGCATTCGCAATCAGTGCGTCATCATCAATATGGGTAACAACAATCGTATGATTGATGGCGTTATGTTGTTGAAATTTTTCAATTGTGTGGGCAATAATTGGTCGATTTCCGATCATGCGATACTGTTTCGGACCATCAACGAGCCCGCCGGCGCGTACTCCACGTCCAGCCGCTACAATAATAGCCACATTGGTATGATGTGTATAATTTGACATAAATTAGTTATATTTTCCGAAACAAAACAAAGCCTAGCCCGTTGTAAAATTTAAGTAAAAGACTTACCACATGATTTTCCGAATATCGAAAATAATTTAAGTAAATCCATATTGTCTCTTGGCAAAACTAATTTTTGTGTCTAAAAATAAGGCATTATATAATTTTGCACTTTTGAAAGGCAAATTGTGCTAGAGCTCATACGCCAGCCGCTGAAAATTGACCAAATAGAAACCAGAAACAGGGTTATACAAGCCCCTTTGTCTGGGGTTTCAGATTTGCCTTTCCGCCAATTGGCCTATGAATATGGTGCCGGCATGGTCGTGACTGAAATGGTCGCGAGTCGCGAGCTCGTGTGTAATTCCGCCGAATCATTTGTACGC
>CAJQOR010000413.1 GCA_905479965.1 uncultured Rhizobiaceae group bacterium
CCAACACATCTTCTTTTGTCAGTGCAACCGTATCAAAACCATATTTTAGCTCTGCAACATCACGCGTTGTGTGGGTAAGAATTACCTTTTCAAAGTTTTCATAAGCTTCTGGATCTCGCATCACAGATGCAAAAGGCGCAATACCTGTGCCTGTTGAAACCATGTATAGGTTTTTGGCGGGCGTAAGTGCATCCATCACCAGTGTCCCAGTTGATTTCTGACGCATCCAAATGGTGTCGCCTGGTTGAATTTTTTGTAAATGTTCGGTCAAAGGACCGCCTGGCACCTTAATGGAGAAGAATTCGATCTCTTCATCCCAAGATGGGCTTGCAATTGAATACGCACGAAACAGCGGTTTACCTTCCGATGGTAATCCGATCATTACGAACTCACCTGATCTGAAGCGAAAGCTTGCTGGGCGTGTGATGCGGAATTTAAACAGTCGATCTGTATAGTGCTCAACTGAAATGACTTTTTCTGCAAACGTAGCTTTTGGCAATGGAAACTCATCACTATTCGGCGTTTGAGCTGTTTCTAAAGCGGACAATGGCGTCTCCATAAGTAATAGTAGTTGTGTATTTGTACAATAATGCAAAAATCGTTAGCATACAAACGAATTATCTAATCTGTGTTCTACACGTGATTTTATGAAATTGACAGAATAAAAGTTCTAATCGAATTTGAATTGTTAGAATGTTTAACTGTTTTTCATTTGAAACATATATGTCTGTGATAAAATTTGATAAATTTCATGATGTGGGGCACTAACTATTGAATTCGCAATAGCTATAGTACGAAATTGCTGAGCGCGACTTTGAGCTAAATCAACTCAATTCAAACTTTGAGATTCTTTTTATCTAACTTTTGTGCTTTATTTGTCGTTGAGCTTATAGAACATGAAGCGACCACAATCATATAAATGAGATTTGTTAAATGACGGATAATGACCAGCCACAAACCTGTCCTGTCAGCGGGCACACAACGCCAGAAACCGCACCCATTGTTGCGGTCACAGGCGCCAGCCGTGGGATAGGGCATTCCATTGTGCGAAAATTTCATAATTCCGGTTGGGAAGTGTTCACCTTAGCAAGAACACCTTTTTCAAAAGTTTGCCCTTGGGCGGAGGGGATCGTCAAACATATTGAGGTCGACCTGGAGAACCCAATATCTGTCGCAAAAGCGATGGGTGAATTACACGAAAGGCTAAATGGTCGAGGGCTGAATGCACTTGTGAACAACGCGGGAATTTCTCCAAAGGCGGAAAATGGTGATCGGTTAAGCGCTTCTCAGACATCGGTTGAAACCATGTTGCGCGTTCATATGGTCAATTTCATTGCGCCACTATCGCTCTGCCGTGAACTGCTTGAGCCGCTAAAAAAGGCCGGAGGTTCTATTGTTAATGTTACGTCGATTGCGGGAACGAAAACGCATCCCTTTGCCGGTGCAGCTTATGCGACATCAAAAGCTGCGTTATCAGCGTTAACGCGTGAGCTAGCCTCTGAATATGCCAATACTGGTATTCGGGTTAATGCGGTTGCCCCAGGTGAGATTGAAACCTCCATCTTGTCCCCGGGGACCGATGAAATGGTCATGCAAGAGGTGCCTATGCAACGTCTTGGTAGCCCTGAAGAAGTGGCTGAAGTTGTTAGCTTCTTGTGCGGTGAAAAATCATCTTACGTTAATGGTACTGAAATCCACATCAACGGTGGTCAGCACCTTTAAATCGTAGACCTTTAAAACAACAATTATGCTGGTGTAACGCCCCGAAGGCGCTCAGTTCTACGTCTTAGAAGTTCGAGCACACCCAGCAGGAGAATTGACAAGATCACCATCACTGTCGCAACCGCTAGGATTGTTGGAGAGATTTGCTCACGAATACCTGAGAACATTTGACGCGGGATTGTCCGTTGTTCCACATCTGCGATAAACAGAACTGCAACCACTTCATCAAACGAGGTGATGAATGCAAAGAGTGCACCGGAAATCATGCCCGGTAAGATCAGCGGCATGATAACTTTTCGGAATGTTGTCCAACCATCAGCGCCCAAGTTTTCAGCCGCGCGAATGAGTGAGCGGTCAAAACCTGATAGGGTGGCAGTCACGGTGATAATAACAAATGGAATACCCAGTGTTGTATGGGCTAAAATCACCCCAAGATATGTTTTGGCTAAACCAACATCAGAATAGAAAAAGAACATGCCAGTTGCTGTGATTACCAAAGGTACGATCATTGGCGAAATAAGTAGGCTTGTGATTGCGGCACGGTATGGCATTTCAGCGCGAGATAGGCCCAAAGCCGCTAATGTACCAAGCCCTGTGGCAAGCAAAGTTGCGCAAATGGCTATGAAAAACGAGTTACGTGTTGAACGAACCCATTGTGAATTTTCCCACATATCGCTCCACCAGGCTGCACCTGTGGCAGCTGGGTCAAACATACCGTTGAAGAATATATCTTGATACCAACGCAATGAGTATGCAGCACTATCGAATGTCAGCATGCCTTCAGTGAAGGTGAAATATGGTTCTGCATTAAACGATAACGGCATAATGATCAGGATGGGTGTGATCAAAAAGACGAATATAAACGTGCAAATCAACAGGAATATATATTTGTTGAAATAGTTTAGATATGTCGAATAGGCGGGTAGTGCGTTCATGAAAAACAGCGGTGTTCCGAACAAGAATAGGAAACCAAGTGTGACACTAATTGAAACAGTCGATAAAAATACCAGAACCGCTAGCACCGCAAAAATAATATAGCCAGTTTGAAGTTTTGTCATTGTCGCATTCCTATCCAAAACTCAATTTCTCAATGCCCACAATCTTATTGTAGAGCCAATAAAGAACAAGAACGATTACAAGTAACAGCGAGCCAAGGGCTGCACCCAAACTCCAGTTTAGTGATTTTTGGATGTGGTAAGCAATCAAGTTTGAGATTAGCAGACCATCTTCACCACCCACTAGGGCAGGCGTGATGTAATATCCGATTGCCAAAATGAACACAAGAAGCGTACCAGCGGCAATGCCAGGTAATGTCAACGGGAAGTAAATACGTCTGAATGCCGTAAAGGTTCTAGCCCCCATCGAGCTTGCAGCGCGCATATAGCTTGGCGGAATTGTTTTCATCACAGAGAACAATGGCAAGATCATAAATGGTAGCAAGATATGCACCATCGCGATAATCGTCCCTGTTTGGTTATAAATCATCTGGACACGGCCGTCATCGCCCACCAGCCCGATAAACACCAATATGTCATTGATAATGCCTTCGGTCTGTAGGATAGCGATCCAGGCGGTCGTGCGCACAAGTAG
>CAJQOR010000414.1 GCA_905479965.1 uncultured Rhizobiaceae group bacterium
GTTTACATAAAAATCAATCGCACGATCATAATCATCAACGAGCAGCGTTACCGCGGAAATTAACTGCGCCACATTTCACCTAAAAGATTAGTATTCACAACGCGTCCTCATCTTCAACCACGCGCCTTAATCTTCAACCACGCGTAATCCAAACCATTTGTCTTTAACAGCCTGGTAATGGCGATCAGGATCATAGCGAGAAACTTTGAGTTTCAGATAATCAACTGTCAGAAGCCCCATAGCTGCGAGCGTTGAATAACTTGATACAACCGCATTACGTTGAGATTGAACAATGCTTTCACGCGCACTTAGAACTGATTGCTGGGCGTTTAGCACATCCAATGTGGTTCTTTGGCCAACACGACGTTCTTCTATCACACCGCTTAAGGCAAGCTGTGCGGCATTTAACTCTGCGCGATTTGCGGCCAGGGTTGCATTTGCTGATTCATAATTCACCCAACTGGCAACAATAGACTGCTCGACACTCCGACGTGTGGATTGAACCTGAGCTTTACGTTGCTCCAAAGTTTGTTTGGCACGACGAACCTGCGCGTGATTTGCACCGCCTGAATAGATTGGTACAGACAAAGTACCTGTCAAAGTGGACGTACGCACATTAGAATCATTTTGCGATACGGAACCTTCAACAGAAACACCCGGTAATAACGCCGCTTTATTTGCTTTAATCTGGAACTCGGCAGCATCTGCATTATATTGTGCTGCTTCAACCGATGGATGGGCCGACAGCCCGCGCGCAACAGCGCTATCGAGGGTCTTTGGCAACAAACGTGCAATTGTTTTTGGTTGCGAAATCTTACGCGGCGTTGCCCCAACAATTTGCACATAAACGGCCGACGATGATTTTGCCTGCGCAATCGCAGCTGTTAAAGACGCTTTCGCAGACGCAAGTTGTGCTTGCGCTTGGCTCACATCGGTACGCGTACCCTCACCCACACGCAAACGAGACTGCGCTGCATTAAGCTGTTCCTGCAAAAACTTTATATTCTGACGACGGATCGACACAAGTTGATTGTCCCGCGCTAAATTCGCATAGGCTTGCGCTGCGGATTGCAAGATATCGATTTCAGTTGAAGTTAGATTTTCACGCCCTGCAAATACCGCAGACTTTGCCACGCCAACATTATTTTTCGTCGCAAAACCATCAAACAATTGCTGCGTGATACTGATCGTACCCGTTACACTATTGGATGTATTCCCATTAATGTCTGTGACAGCACCAACAACAGAACCTGAAATCGTCGGACGGTAGCCTGATTTTGCTATGGCAACCCCCTCATCTGTTGCGCGCAACCCAGCGCGAGCAGCTGCTAAATCAGGGTTATTGTCATATGCGCGTGACATTGCACCCATGATGGTTTCGCTGTTTGCAACACCACCAGCTGCCAACATAAGCGGTAAGCACAACAACATGACACCTGAGGATTTTTTGAGGTTTTTCCAAGCCATAACTAATAATCTACCTGATAAACAGTTTACGCGATTTTATAAACAATGGGGGTATTGCCCACGCATTGCAACACGCGGACGCTCACTTTTAAATTTCTTGATGAAACGTTGCTAATAAGCAACAAGTTAGATGTCTTAGAATACAAACTCAGCTGTACGTTCAAACCCTGGCAATGCAGGGATTGCGCTATTAAAAAGTTTGCGAGAGGAAACCGCACCGCTCTCTTTTTGGAAGACAAATGCTTGCGCTGCTAAACCATGACCAATGACCGCAATCAAACGACCGCCTTCGGCCAATTGATCAAACAATGATGCTGGTTCAATCTCAATCGCCCCATTTATGAAAATTACATCATATGGACCTGAAGCTTTATATCCTTGGGACAAAGATCCAGTGACAACGCTAACATTGTCATAGCCACCATCTGTCAAAGTGCTCTTTGCTGTTTCAGCTAAAGTTGCATCAACTTCCAATGCTGTGACTTTGTCAGCCATTGACGACAAAACAGCTGCAACGTAACCACTGCCTGTCCCAACTTCTAAGACATTGTCAGACGATATGACATCAGCTGCCTGTAATAGTTTTGCAAGGGGAGAAGGTTCAAGGATAAATCGACCAGTTGTCTCAAGCTCAATATCCGTATCGATATATGCAAGCGGTTTTGCACTTTCAGGCACAAAGTTTTCGCGCGGCACGGAAAGCAGAGAATCTAACAATTCATGGGCTGTCACGTCAGTTGTTCTGATTTGATTATCAACCATACGCTGGCGCGCAGTCGCAAAATCGATTTCCATGTTTTATCTCCAAGAATAGTCTGTAATGTTTCTTACTTCGACACCATGCGAGTTTCAAGGTCGCAATCGCGTCATGCAATAGGTTTTTAAGGCTTATTCTCACTTTAAATGCGAATGTTGCCAGATGAAAGCTATTGTATGTTCATTTCAAAGAAAATTTGGAGGCCTCGCCCGGAATCGAACCGGGGTGGACGGATTTGCAATCCGCTGCGTAACCACTCCGCCACGAGGCCTCACAACACCCAGCATTACTAAAATGCGAGCGTGAAGCGCTGATAAAACGAGATTTAGTTTAAAGCAAGGACAAAATTACGCAAATGCCCGCAAAAATGGGTTTCTGACGTTTCTAAAAATAATAATGCATTTTTTTCAATAAAACACTTGGCAAATGAGATATCTTTTTGTTATAGCCCGTCCGTCCGAAGTGATAATGTTCCCCGGTAGCTCAGTGGTAGAGCAGTTGACTGTTAATCAATTGGTCGCTGGTTCGAGTCCGGCCCGGGGAGCCACTTCGACAAACCTCCCAAAAATAATCGAGAATTTTAAAAATCTGCTCGTATCGGCTTTATCGTTTTCATAAATAAAGTTCCCGGATTTATTACTTTTTCATTGAAACTTTTGATCTAGCGTTCGCGTTACTACGTAAACAAATTCATACAAACCAACAATGACGCATATATATGTGATAAGAATTGGTTATTTAAAATAATATGTTAGACCAAAGGGCAGATGATGAGCGAAACACAAGCGACAACCGCGATAATTTGGTTTCGTAATGATTTACGTCTGTCAGATAATTCTGCTTTAATGAAGGCCTGCCAACATCAAAACGTTGTTCCACTTTACATTTATGATAAAGATGCTGCGCGCAAACTAGGCGCTGCAAAACAGCTTTGGCTCCATCACGCACTTCAAAACTTGATCATCAACCTCCGCGCGATCGGTTCAGAACTGATTCTGCGAATTGGCAATGAAAAATCTGTAATCGAGGACATCATTGGTCAGACCAATGCAAGTGCTGTTTATTGGAATCGCCGCTATGAGCCAATAGCCATAGAAAAAGACATTGAACTTAAACGCGACCTTAAAAATCGCGGGCTGCTTATTGAGAGCTATAGAGGCCACCTGCTGCACGAACCTACACAGCTCACCACAAAAGCAGGAACGCCGTTTAAGGTTTTCACGCCCTTCTGGAGAACGCTGGAGGCAACTATTGAAGTTCAAGCCCCCTATCCTGCTCCTAAGGTGATCCCCGAACTGCCACAACAGCTCAATAGCGCTTCACTCGATAGTCTTGGCCTGCTCCCCACAAAACCAGACTGGACGGGCGGCATTGTGGAAAGATTTACGCCTGGAGAAACAGCTGCTCAAAAACATCTACATGACTATTTGGAAGATAATGTCGCAAAATATAAGGAGCAGCGGGACTTTCCGGCTCTTGATGCCACATCAAAACTCTCGCCATATTTGACGTTTGGCGAAATCTCACCGCGCCAAATTTGGCATGCAAGTGAAAACGTCTCCGGCGCTCAACCGTTTAGGCGACAACTTGCATGGCGTGATTTCTCATATCATCTCTTATTTCATAAGCCTGGGCTTGATGATGTCAATTTCAACAATGCATTTGACGAATTTCAGTGGCATAAAAATGATGCGCTACTTGCCATTTGGCAAAAGGGCAAAACGGGCTACCCAATCGTTGACGCTGGCATGCGTGAACTTTGGCAAACAGGATATATGCACAACCGTGTACGTATGATTGTGGCCTCATTCTTGACCAAACATTTGTTAATTGATTGGCGTGAGGGTGAAAAATGGTTCTGGGACACTTTGGTTGATGCAGATCCAGCAAACAATACCGCTGGCTGGCAGTGGGTTGCCGGATCAGGCGCTGATGCAAGCCCATATTATCGAATTTTCAACCCGATCATCCAAGGCAAGAAGTTCGATACAAAGGGCGAATATGTCAAAAAATATGTTCCCGAACTTAAAAACCTAGACCCAAAATATATTCACGCACCCTGGGAAACACCCGAAGACGTGCTGACATCAATATCGCTCGAACTCGGGCGCGATTATCCCAAACCAATTGTCGAGCATAGTTTTGCAAGAAACCGTGCGCTTGAGGCCTATGGTCAAATGAAACAGGCTGCATAGGTAGATATGACAGAAGACAGAAAGAAACACATGCAAAAGAAAAAAATAGCAATTGTAGGATCTGGAATATCAGGCAGTTCGTGCGCATGGCTGCTGCGGGATAACTACGATGTAACGCTTTATGAGAAAAACAAAATTGCTGGCGGACATACCGCGACAGTAGATATTGATTATGACGGTACGCCGATTTCCGTCGATACAGGCTTTATTGTTTACAATGAGTTGAATTATCCCCACCTGACAGCTTTGTTTGAACACCTAAAAGTTAAAACACATGACAGTGACATGAGTTTTGCACTCTCACGTGATCTGGGCAAATTTGAATGGGGTGGCAGAAAACTCGCAATGCTGTTCGCCCAAAAGAGCAACATCTTTCGCCCTGAATTTTTAAACATGCTGCGTGAAGTCTTTCGCTTTAATAAAATTTGCGTCAAAGACCGCGATAAAGGCCATCTCAAAGGCCGTTCAATTGGTGAATATCTCATCTGGCGTGGTTTTTCTCCAGGCTTTCAAAACAATTATCTTATGCCCATGGCAGCAGCTATTTGGTCATCTTCAT
>CAJQOR010000415.1 GCA_905479965.1 uncultured Rhizobiaceae group bacterium
CTGTATAGCCGGCCTTTTCCAGCATTGGTGTGAGTGTTGGGCCGGGGTGAATAACCTGCACATCAATTCTACCGCGCCATTCAGCCTCTAATGATCTTGCAAATCCCGCTAATCCAGCTTTGGAAGCAGCATATGAGGCCATGTTGGGCGAACCTTTATGCGCAACGGAACCGATTAAAACCACTTTACCGTTTGCAGGTTCCATGTGCGATGCCAATGCTCTTGTTAACAAGACTGGAAAAAGTAAGTTAACACTTACATTTTGATCAATCTGATCAAGTGTCTCTTGCTCAGGTGAGGTATAAACGCCTGTGCCAGCGCAATGAATGACACAATCTATCTTCTCAATCTTAAAGCCGTTTAAACCTTCGACAATAGCCTTAGTTGCATCCGCAGGTTTGGATATATCAGTTTGAATATATTTAATATTCTGAGAAATTAACTTGCGAGCTTCACTTTCGTTTTTTCGGCCAATCACCACAAGATCATCTGTTAAAACTAAGCGCTTTGCCAACTCCAAACCGATGCCTGATGTTGCACCCGTCAATATTGTAAGCAACTTCTTACCATTACGCATCAAAGCACACCGCCTGATCAAGAACACTTATAGGCTTTGAATGAAGTAGAACTTCTCTGGCTTCCGCATCATCTAATTTCATCTGCACAACAAGAGCATCAAGACCGTCAAACTTCTGTTCGCCTCGCAAATAAGATACCAGATGCACCTGACAATTTTGGCCGTATAAATCACCTGTGTAATCAAACACAAAGGTCTCTAAAATAGGCGCACCGCCATCTTCAACGGTTGGGCGCACACCAAAGCTTGCAACACCGTGGCGAAGTTTACCTTCACCATCACGGAATTTAACCGCATAAATCCCTGATTTAAGCCCATTGTCCTGCGGCAACACCATATTGGCTGTTGGATAGCCTAATTCACGACCCAACTGACGACCCTTAATGATCTCGCCTTCAACAGTAAAACGGTAGCCAAGCAATGCATTAGCTTCAGCAAGTTCACCTTCGACAAGCAACTGACGAATTCTACTGGACGAAATAACATCCGCATTCTCATCTCGAAAGGCATCAACCAACGTGACGCCAAACCCACGTTCTTCACCTGCCGCCATTAAAAATGCTGGACCGCCTTCACGGCCTTTACCAAAATGAAAATCAAATCCGGTGACCACGTGAGACACGCCAAATTGGTCCACTAGAATTTTGTTGATAAAATCTTCGGCTGAATTGCTTGCGAAAGCTTTATCAAAAGCTTGTTCGATAACCGCGTTAAACCCAAAATTTTCAAGCAGTGTGGCTTTTAAAGGAGCCGGAGAAATTCGAAATGGTGCATCATCCGGCGTAAAAACAGCACGTGGATGGGGCTCAAATGTCATTACAAGAGCAGGAACGTTATTCTCGCTCGAAATTTCCAACGCACGTTCTAAAACAGACTGATGGCCACGATGCACTCCGTCAAAATTACCGATGGCCACAACACCACCACGAAGATCATCGCTTAACGTTTGCCCACCTTGAACACGAAAAATTTTTAGTCTGCCCGCACTCAATTATTTAACCCATTCCATCCAATAGTTGGGACGGACACCTTCTTTTGCAAGGAACCCAGATAGTTTAAAATCGTCAATACCACCTGGCGTGTCGTCACTCTTATATTGGTTGATATGGATACCATGTGCGACAAATAACAGATCTAATCCATAATTTACTGCGCCACGAACATCTGTCGGCATCCCATCACCAATGGCAATGATACGGTTTGGCGCGATATCTCCCCGAACCTCTTTAGCAATATCAAGCGCTGCTTTATACATCGGCTTATGCGGTTTACCTGCAACAAAAACCTCACCACCCATTTGTTTATATAGCGCAGCGATTGCGCCTGCGCACGGGATCATACGTTCACCGCGCTCGACAATTAAATCAGGGTTTGCACAGATAAACGGTATTCCGCGCGCAACAAAAGACTGCAGCAACTCACTGTAATCTTCCGGTTTTTCTACTTCATCGTCAAAAAACCCAGTGCAGACAATTGATTGCGCTTCATCTTGGTCAACACGTTCAACATCCAAACCATCGAGCAATTGCAAATCACGATCTGGCCCCAAGAAAAACACCTTTTTTGGCGCGTCTTTAATTAAGTTACGAGTTAACTCACCTGATGTGACAATATCATTATAGCAATCAGATTTTATACCCAGCATATCCAGCTGTGAGACAACACCTTGTTTGCGACGTGGTGAGTTTGTGATCAAGACGACAGTTTTGCCTGCCTCGCGAGCACGCTTTAGCGCTTCATAGGCATTTTTATAAGGTGACACACCGTTATGTAGAACGCCCCAAACATCACTTAGAATGACATCATAAGTGTCATGCAAACCATCAAGATTATCCAGTTTTTTAAGCAAAAGCCTGTCTCCAATACCGCAACAAAATAGATGCCATGTCTTGAAGCAAGCGGAAGACAAACTCAAGTAGAAAGATCATAATTGAGACGAAATGAACAATTCGAAAGGATCAGTTTATCTTTACCCGAGCGTTGCCGCGCTGCCAGCTAACAGTCCACCATCTATGTTAAACTCTGACCCCGTCACATATGATGCATCATCGCTCGCCAAATAAACGGCTATTGCCGCAACTTCTTTTGGCATAGCAAAACGTTTCAGCGGGGCATCAGCAACCAACGCATCCATATTTTTCTGGCGATCTTCTCCCTCTCCCAACATCGGCTCCCAAATTGGGGTTAGAACTGCTGCCAGATGAATAGAATTGTATCTGATATTCGTTTTTATCTACGCACAATATAACGCGACCGTCTTTGTGTGATTGTGTATTGCAGCTTTTGATGACGCATAGGCGGCGGCACTTGGTATATAGACTCAACCCGATCTAGACGACATGTTGATAATAGAACCCGTGCCTTTGTTTTTCATCGCACCAATTCCCTGAGCTGCACCCGTTACAACACAGATTTTGTCGTTTAATCGTCTCATCTTGTCATTCATAATTTGCGGTGCGCCTAACTGCGCGATAAAATTTATGAAATTAATAGGAAAAGATTCATTTCATTATCTTGACATTATCCTCTTCAGACACTAGATCAACATCGCTTAGCACTCTCCTAAGGTGAGTGCTAACAACCCAATAATTTTGGAATATTATAGTCCACTCCAGTAATGAGAGATTAGGTTAAAAAAATGGCAAATA
>CAJQOR010000416.1 GCA_905479965.1 uncultured Rhizobiaceae group bacterium
ATCCGACATTTTAAATGCGCCAATTGATCGGCCAACTGTTTTAGAAACCACAGCGTTAGGTGCAGCATGGCTTGCTGGTATGAAAAGTGGCACGTGGCCAAATATGGATGAGTTTGCAAATTCTTGGAAGTTGCAACAGCGTTTTGAAACAAAGATGGCAGGCGATGTGCGCGACCAAAAATATAGCAGCTGGAAATCAGCTGTTTCATGCTTGATCGCGCGCGAAGGCAGCTAAGCCTTTATTATTTCACCATTATGGCATTAGGTGAATGGTGCTTTGTCCGCCATTTCGGCGAAGCCCATGCACGTCTTGAAGCGTGTCATCATTGATCCATGCGAGTGCTTTTTCCTTGTCTGGAAAACTCAAGATAGCTCCCATATCAGGTATTTCTATCGTCCCTTCTAGCAAGATCACGTCTTTGCTTGCAGAAACAAGCGCGCCGCCGTGCTTTGCAAGCGCGTCTCCTGCAACCTCTCGGTATTTCGCAAGGCTATCAGGGTTATCGATGATAAGGTGAACATAGGCATAAATCATTTTACATCTCCATTTTGATTTGGCCCATATCTATCATCGGATATAATATGCAAAAACACGTGATATTACAGATATAATATGCAATAATGCATATCATGGATTTAAATTGGGAAGATTATCGCGCCGTTCTTCACCTTGTTAGAGAGAAATCACTAGGGGCAGCTGCTGATCGTTTGGGGTGTAATTACACCACGATTGCTAGACGCATTGCTCGTGCAGAAAATGCGCTTAATCAAGAACTGTTTGAAAAGTTATCAAGCGGTTATCAAGCTACCGAACTTGCGTATAAAGTTGCTGAGCACGCAGAAAAAATGGAAGAAGCATCAAACAATCTTTTGCGTTATGCCGCTTCGCTAGAGGGTGATCTTTCTGGATCGTTGACGATCACGTCACCGCAGTTGTTAGTCGCCTATTATATTAGTCCTGTTCTCAAAGAGTTCAGCCAAAAACATCCAAATGTAGAGATTAAAATAAAGGCGACGAATGAGCTGTTAAACCTAAATAGGCGCGAGGCAGACTTAGCTATTCGTATCACCAATGATCCGGGCGAAAGTCTTGTCGGACAAAAATTGACAGAACAGCGTACATCCATTTTTGCGACCGAGAAAATCGCATCAAGTATTGAAAATGATCCAGATATGCCCCTTAGTTGGATTTGGTTTGAGCATTGGGACAATTTACCTGAAAAGGCTTTACAATCTCGCTCTGTTCCCCATCCTAAATTTATCTTTGATGATATGTCTGCAGTAATAGGTGCTGCGCAGGCGGGCTTGGGAATTGTGCGTCTACCGCTATTTTTGGGTCGGTGCACGCAAGGTCTGCGGCAAGTAAAATTGATCGAGCCCCAACCTTATATCGATATCTGGAGCTTAAGCCATTCTGATATGAAAGACGCGCCCAAAGTGCGCGCTTTTAAAGATATCCTTATTCCTTATTTCAAATCAAAGCGTTCAGATTTCACAAGCTAATGTGATCTTAATTCCATTTCTGATGATAGATAAATTTCTTGATTGCAATTTGTGTGTTCGGTGACATAGTGCAGTGCAAGATATTTTAATGGGAGTGAGATATGAGCTTTAACGCGATCATCGTCGATAAAGATGATGAAGGAAAAACATCGGCCTCGGTAAAGTCGATCAACGACAATGATCTACCTGATGGCAATGTGACCATTGCTGTTGAATATTCAACAGTAAATTATAAAGACGGATTGTGCATTGGCCCTGGTGGCGGTTTGGTTCGAAATTACCCACATATTCCAGGTATTGATTTTGCTGGCACAGTCGAAGCATCCGATGATGAACGTTATAAGCCGGGCGACAAAGTTGTGCTGACAGGTTGGCGTGTTGGTGAAGCCTATTGGGGTGGATACACGCAAAAAGCCCGCGTGAATGCCGATTGGCTTGTTCCGCTTCCAGATGGATTAACAACCCGCCAAGCGATGGCTGTGGGTACGGCTGGTTTTACCGCAATGTTAGCTGTGATGGCGCTTGAAAACCAAGGAATGAAAAAAGGTGAAGGTCCTGTCCTTGTCACCGGTGCTGCCGGTGGTGTTGGTTCAGTTGCAACAGCCATTTTGTCCAATCTTGGCTATGAAGTTGCAGGTGTAACTGGTCGTCCAGAAACCGCTGATTATCTTAAATCTTTAGGCGCTACGCAGATCGTTGCACGTGAGGAGGTTAATGAGACGACGAAACGTCCATTGGAAAAAGAAACTTGGGCAGGATGTATTGATGCTGTTGGCGGTGAGATGATGGCGCGTGTCTTAGGCCAAATGCAATATGGTGCATCTGTTGCTGCCGTTGGGCTTGCCGGTGGTGCAGCGCTTCCAGCAACGGTAATCCCGTTTTTGCTCCGCGGGGTCAATATCTTAGGTATTGATAGCGTTATGCAACCTTATGAAAATAGAGTGGAAGCATGGAAACGTGTCGCAACAGATTTGCCTCTTGATAAGCTTGAAGACATGATTGTCCCAGCAAAACTGAGTGATCTGCCCCAGCTTGGGAAAGACATTTTAAAAGGCCAAATTAAGGGCCGAGTTGTTGTCGATGTCAACGCCGAATAAAAAGTAGAAAAAGATAAAAAAAGCCCGGTCAGATTGACCGGGCTTTTTCGTTGGTTTGAATTTATTCGCTACGAGGTCGTTTCCGGCCCACCATACCACCAGCAGATCCGCCAGCTGCGTCTTTACCACGGCCTTCTTTCTTTTTAAGGCCAGTAAATTTTACCGTGCGGTTTTTCCTTGCTTTTTTAGGCTTTTTATCAGTCGCTCTATCTTCCGGCCATTTTGCGCCTTTTTGCTCTTGCGCTTCACCACCATTATTTGTGAAATTGCTATCATTGGCAAATTGTTCTTTTGGTCGACGATCACGTTTTGGTTTGCGATCTCGATCATCACTTGATTTACCTGAGCCACGTTCAAGTTCTTCTAGAGCCTTATCGCGATTTTTGCGATTTTCATCTTTACGACGTTTCGGCGCAACATCCCGACCTGCTTCACGACCTTTTTCACTGCCAGATTCTCGGCCAGATTCTCGGCCAAATTCTCGGCCAAATTCTCTGTCAGAGCGATCGCGACGTTCGCGGCGCTCTTCGCTCGAAAATTTAGGTTTATCCCACTTTTTTTCGCCGCTGCGCTGTTCTCCATCACGCTGTCCCCCATCACGTTGCCCCCTGCCACGTGGTCCTTTACCTCTGTGCTCACCACCACGATCACCACCACGATCACCACCACGATCATTGCCACGATCTCTATCACGATTGCCCCTGCTGCGTTCACGCGGAGGTTGCTCATGATCAAAATCTGGAACGCCATCAATCTGTGTGACACGAATGCTTTTTTCCAAAGTTTGATTTGGTCCAATTGCAGTTAGAAACCCATCAAAGCTGTCATTTGAAATTTCAACATAAGTTTCTTCGTTGCGAATTTTAATCGAGCCAATATTGCGTTTTGTTAAACCGCTTGATTTACACAACATTGGCAATAACCAGCGCGGTTCAGCTTTTTGGTTGCGACCAATGGATAATGATATCCATTTACCGTTTTCAAATTCAGCCGTTTGGCGGGGTCCACGTGGTGGCGCGTCAAAATCACGATCTGCACCACGGCCCTGACCTTTTTGGTTGCGAGCAGGCTTGACAGAAATTTCCATCAACTCTTCTGGTGCAGATTTTGAATTGCGATGACCGCGCACAAATGCGGCGGCAATCTGCTCTGCTGAGTGCGTTGCCAAAAGTTGCTCTATAAACGTTGTTTCGGTTTCATCGATTGGATTGACTAAAAGTGGATCGGCTAAAATACGCTCGTCATCACGGGCCAGAATATCATCTGCAGACGGCGGATTAGCCCAAGTCGCATCCACATTTGCCCAGCGCAGCAAGCGCTCAGCACGGCCCCGTAAGTTCGCCGGAACCATCAATGCACTCACACCTTTACGGCCCGCACGGCCGGTACGGCCTGAACGGTGAAGGAGTGTTTCTTTGTTTGTTGGAAGATCAGCATGAATAACAAGTTCAAGATCTGGTAAATCAATCCCGCGCGCAGCAACGTCGGTTGCGATACACACTTTTGCGCGACCATCGCGCATGGCCTGCAAGGCGTGGCTTCGCTGCTCTTGGCTTAATTCGCCAGACAGCGCAACAACTGAGAACCCGCGGTTTGAAAAACGAGATGTCATGCGCGCAACTGCTGCACGTGTTGCACAAAAGACGATTGTGTTTTTCGCATCATAATATCGAAGCACATTAATAATGCCGTTTTCAACGTCACGGTGATTAACCATCAAAGCGCGATACTCGATATCAACATGCTGCTTTTCTTCAGACGCTGTTGCAATGCGCAAAGCATCATTTTGATAGCGTTTGGCCATGTTGGTGATCGTGCGCGGAACTGTTGCAGAGAACATCAAGGTTCTGCGATCTTCCGGTGTTGTCTCTAAGATATATTCAAGATCATCGCGGAAACCAAGATCAAGCATTTCATCCGCTTCATCAAGAACGACCGTTTTAATATCATTAAGCTGCAGCGAACCACGATCAATATGGTCACGCAAGCGACCAGGCGTGCCCACAACAATATGGGCGCCTTGAGCAAGAGTACGGCGTTCTTTGCGCATGTCCATGCCGCCAACACACGACGTGATCACAGCATTTGTCGGTGCATAAAGCCATTGCAACTCGCGTTCCACCTGCAGTGCTAATTCACGCGTTGGAGCAACGATAAGTGCAAGTGGCGCACCGGAACGATCAAAGCGCTCAGCTTCTCCCAATAGATCAGGGGCAAGTGACAGACCAAACGCTACTGTTTTACCGGAACCGGTCTGCGCAGAAACAAGCAGGTCGCGACCCAACAAATCAGTGTTAAGAACCTCTAATTGCACAGGTGTAAGTGTTTCATAGCCACGTTTTTCTAAAGCGTGGCTGAGCGCTGGATGAGCGCCATCAAATTTCAACATAAAATGCCTTTTTGGAATTAGACCACGTTTGCAAAGATTAATTCGTAAGCAACCTGGCCATCGCGAATTGCGCGATTTTCATAAACTTTGCCCCGCTAGTACAGTGCAATTGCACAAATGTATAGCCTTTTACCTTCAATTGATTGCGCTTTAGGTTAATCTGCAGGTTCAATAGTTACAGCAGGATCAAGAAACGGCGAAATGCTATGCGGCAATATGATGTTGAAAACGGCACCGGGATTGTTGCCAACATAGAGCAATTTTCCACCTAAGTTACGCACGATCTCGCGGCTAATTGGAAGACCAAGGCCAGCGCTACCGGCGCCTTGTTCCGATGACAATTTTGCAAATTTCTGGAAAATAATCTCTGCATTTTCTGCTGAGATACCTTTGCCATTGTCAGTCATTTCAATCTGAATTGTGTGCTCATAATGCTCAAGATTAAAACGAATAATCGGCTTTTCGGCAGCACTATGTTTAATCGCATTTGAAATAAGATTGATCAGAACTTGCGATAATCGATCAGCATCAGTTTCAATAACGAGATGCTTCAGAGCATCGGGGATCTCAATCTCAGCACCGGATTGTTCGCGCAACGTTTGTGTGGCGTTCATGGCGCGTTTTAAGATCTTATCAAATTTGGTGAAGGATAATTTCAGTTGAACCTTGCCATGTTCGAGAAAGCTTAGATCTAGGATCTCATCCAATAAATACGTTAAGCGAATACTTTCATCATGAATAATGGACGAGAAATGCGATATCTGATCTTTGCCCATATGATCTTCATCACGCAGGATTTCGGCAAACGCGCGAATAGATGTCATGGGCGTACGTAGTTCGTGGCTCACTTGGCTTAAAAAGGCATCCTTTTGCTCACCCAATTCGCGTAGTTTGGCATTGGCTTGGCGTAATTGTTCAGCCGTTTGCTCAATCTCTTTTGACTGGGTTTCAAGACGGGCGGAATATTCCATAATCTGAACTGTTTCATCAGCCACCTTGATAAGGTCTTCAACAGATATCGCTTCACCACTGGCGATCTGACCAATCATTGCATGCGCGGTTGCTGCACCAACTGAACCGGAGAAATCACGCTCCAGATTGGTGATAAAATCATTGGTTGGATCAGGCAGTTGGCCCGATAATTTACCCTGCGTGCGTGCTGCTTGACTGAACAGTTTTTGGGTCGTCTCATGTCCCAGAATACGCTGCGATAAAATATGCAGTTCTTCCGATGTGGTCTGGCGCGATAATGTTGTGCTCGAAGCCGCTTGATCGAAGATATGAATATACTGGCTCGCCTGCACCTTCTCAATGGGGCGCGGCACGCTAACCATCGATATCAATATGAAAACAATGCTATTGACGCCAAGTGACCAAACGGTTGCATGCACTAGTGGGTCTTCGATTGTAACACCAAATAAAGTGCTTGGAATTAAGTGCTCAAACCCAAAAATGCCATTTTCTATGGCCGACTGACTAAGGATGAAATTACCTTCAAAGCTTGGTAAGAAAGATGTGTAGGCCCATAAAGTAAAGCCAGCCGTGATGCCCCAGATCGCACCTTTACGCGTCGAGCTTTGCCAAAAAAGACCGCCAATGAGAGCGGGAAGTATCTGTGCAACACCCAAAAAGGCAATCAGGCCAATAGAAGCCAAGCCACCTGTGCCAG